>CAZGKH010000059.1:0-10662 GCA_964525665.1 uncultured Anaerolineae bacterium
CCAAGAGGGCCCTCATCGCTGGCGCCATCACCGTGGACGGTGTGCTGGCAGGTAAGGCAGTGGCCGAGGCGCCAGATCTCACGGGTGAGACCATCACGCTCTATCACTTTGGCGACCTGTCCGGGCCTTATGCCGCCATCACAGCCCCGCTCATCCACGGGGTCGAGGATGCGGTGGCAGCCATCAATGAAGCGGGCGGTCTGTACGGCGCGACTCTGGCCATCAAGTTCGCCGACACCGCTGGCAGCATTGATGAGGCCGTGGCAGCTTACGACCGCTTCACGGGCGAAGGCGAAAACCCCCTGGTGATGGTCACCTACGGCTCGGGCGAGGCCGAGGCCCTCGCTCAGCGCTTTGTCGAGGACAAGATCACCAATATCGCGGCCGGCCTGAGTGCCCGAGCCTTCTACGTTGACTCCGGCTACACCTTCGGTCTTGGCCCCATATACGCCGACCAGATCGGGTTCGTCATGGGGTTCCTGAAGGACAACTGGGACACCTACAAACCGGCCGGCGCAGGGGACGAGATTAAGTTGGCCCACCTCAGTTGGCCGACGGCCTTTGGCCAGGGGTCCTTGACTGACGAGAGCCGGGCGTACCTGGCGGAGCTGGGCATTGAGATCGTCGCCGAAGAGGTCTATGACCTTTCGCCCGCGGCCGATACGACAGCCGCTATCCTGAACGCTCAGGCAGCAGGCGCCAACGTGATCTGGACGAATACCCTGGCCTTCGGCACATCGGTCATCTTGAACGACCTGAACGCCCTGGGCCTGCGCGATCAGTTCGTTGTGGCTGCGGACAACTGGGCTATGGACCTGGCAACTTATGCTTTCCTGGCTGAGCCGGCCTACGGCGTGGGGTTGATCGCGGCCTTCCCCTATCTGTGGTGGACAGACACAGACAACCCTGGCATCCAGTATGCCCAGCAGCTCTTCGAGGCCAACGAGCGCACGGCTGGCGAGCACAACGTGGGCTACCTTCTCATGATAGCTGGCGTTGACATGGCTGTCAAGGCCATCCAAAATGCTGTTGATACCGTGGGCTACGAGAATCTGACCGGCGAAGCGGTGCACGATGCCCTGGTCGCCATGAGTCCGTTTGAAGCACTGAACGGTGTAATGCGACCTGACTACTCCGGTGGCAGTCGGTCACCGCACGTGTCTCAGATCCGCATGATCCAGGGTGGCCCGGATGCCTTCAATGTCATCCAGGATTGGACGGAAACACCTGATCTGCGTCCAACCGAATAGCCTTGCGACAAACATTCAACAGGGAGCGCTCTCCATGAGCGCTCCCATCTCTTATCAGCCTCTCCCCGTTCGCCGATGGTCTCCGACCGAGGCGTGTCCTGAGCTCGTCGAAGGGCGGAAAGGGCTCGGTCAGAGACCTTCGTCCAACTCAAGGGGATAATCTAGTTGGTTTAGCCTATGCTCAAACTCAACAACATCGAAGTCGTCTACAGCGACGTCATCCAGGTGCTTCGCGGCGTGTCCATTGACGTGCCGCTGGGCAAGATCGTCGGTCTGCTCGGCGCCAACGGGGCCGGGAAGAGCACTACCCTCAAGGCTATCTCTGGCCTGCTGCGCACCCAGGAGGGCGAGGTTACTCGGGGTAACATAGAGCTTGACGGCCAACGCATTGACCGTCTTTCCCCGGAAAAGATCGTTCAACTGGGTATCATCCAGGTGCTGGAAGGAAGGCGATTGTTCCGGCACCTTACCGTGGAAGAGAATCTGATCCTCGGTGGGGTGGCTCGTGGCAGCGCGTCAGGGCGCCCTGTCAGTCAGGACTTGGAGCAGGTCTACCACTACTTCCCCCGGCTCAAGGATCTCCGCCGGCGCACCAGCGGCTACCTCTCCGGCGGCGAGCAGCAAATGCTGGTCATCGGGCGGGCGCTGATGGCCCACCCAAAGCTGATGCTGCTAGACGAGCCCTCTCTGGGGTTGGCTCCCTTGCTGGTCAAAGAGATCTTTGAGGTGATCAGCGAGATGAGCGCGGACGAGGGCATGGCGATCTTGCTGGTCGAGCAAAACGCCCGCATGGCGCTGAGCGTGGCCGATTACGCCTACGTCATGGAAAACGGGCGGGTGGTGCTCGACGGCCCCTCGGAGCAACTGGCAGAAAACGAAGACATCAAAGAGTTCTACCTGGGCCTGACTCAACTGGGCGAGCGGAAGAGCTACCGCGACGTGAAGCACTACAAGCGGCGCAAGCGGTGGTTAGGATAGACGCGCATAATAAGATGAATGTTATCGAAACCCATAACCTAACCAAGATCTACGGCAATAAGTACATTGCTTTGAACGGGATAAACCTGAGAGTTCCACAGGGATCCGTCTTCGGGTTGGTCGGGCCCAACGGCGCGGGGAAAACGACCACCATCAAGCTGCTGCTGGGACTGCATAGTCCGACGGCTGGCACTGTCAGACTCTTTGGAGAGCGGATGACAACCAATGCTGCCCATCTCCGGCGCCGCATGGGCTTTCTGCCGACCAATCCCAGGTTTCCCGAGGATATGACTCCTATCACCTATCTGGACTTTGTCGGCAAGGTCTCCGGTCTGCCCAAAGAGGTACGCAAACCACGGCTGGCTGCCCTGCTGAGGGCGGTGGACCTCCTGTCGGCTGCGTCACAGAAGGTCGAGGGCTTTTCCACGGGCATGACCACCCGGCTGGGGATAGCCGCCTCCCTCATAAATGACCCCGAGCTCCTGCTCTGGGATGAGCCGACAGCCGGCCTGGATCCAGAAGGACGCAAGTACACCATCGAGCTCATTGAGGAGCTGAGACAGGACAAGACAATCCTTGTCTCTTCCCACATCCTCAGCGACATTGAGAGGGTTTGTGATCACATAGGCATTCTCAGCGAGGGCAAGCTCATCTTCAGTGGCCCGGTGCGGGAGATGAAGCGGCTCACTCATTCTAACGCCATTGAGCTGGAGCTGGATGGGGACATGGATGGACTGTGCAGCCGGCTGGCGATGAGTGACGCAGACATCCAGTGGGAGCGCGGCCACGGCTCCCTGAGACTCCACTTTGCCGAAGGAGACGATGTGGTTGTCAAGCTGGGCCAGGTGCTCCAGATAGTCGCTGAAGCAGACGTGACGCTGGTGGCCATCAACTCGCTGCGTGACGAGATGGTGGATGTTTTTATCCGATTGCTCGAAGAGGAAAGATCCCATGGCTTCTCTCGGATTCTCCAAGTGGAACCAGAGGGCAATGCCGTATCTAGCTCTGCTGGAAGCTGATCTAGTCAGCATGACTAGATCGTGGGTGGTACGCATCTGGTTGGGGCTCATGGTCGTTCTGGCTTTGGTTACGATCCTAGGTGCTCCGGCTGAAGGATTGCCGGCCTCGGAATCTTTGGCCAACCTGCTGGCGACTTATCCGTTGATCTGGAGCACCTTTGTCATTGTGGTCAGCGGTGGGGCAATCTCCTCTGAGGCCGGCGTCGTAGCCGACAGCATCCTCAGCAAAGCAGTCACCCGCTATGAGTACATCCTGGCTAAGATGACCTCACGGCTGATAACCGTGCTTGGCCTTTACCTTGTCGTGGTCCTTCCATCGGCCTATATCATCCCACGCTACTCTCAGGATGATCTGACAGGGACGGGTGTGGCCTGGGCTGTCCTTCTCATGGGCATGATCCTGGTCTTGTTGACCAACCTGAGCGTGACTTTCAGCGCCCTCTTTAACCGCACGCTGGTGGCCGTGGTCGTCGTGTGGCTCCTGTGGTATGCGGCCAGTGCTATCTTCACCTTGCTGGAGGTAGAATACCTCTCCCCAATGCAGATCATCGAGAGCCTGCCGGCTGTGCTTCGGGGTGACTATGCCGTGGCCGACCAGCAGCGGATCCTGGCCGGATTCGGTCTTCCGGCAGTCGTGTTCGCCCTGGTGGCCATCTTATATTTCGCCAGAAAGGACTTGTAACTGAATCCTGCTAGGAGGGATGATATGAACTCCGAAACACTATTGTCTGAAGATCGAGCGAAGCACCTGAGCGAACGGCTCCGGCACATCGTACGACACGCCTACGATAACGCACTGGCGGTCAAGGAGATCATGGACGGGGCCGGCGTCTCCCCCGATGACATCCAGACCCTCGCTGACCTGGACAAGATCCCCGTCACCAGCAAGGATAGGTTAGTGGAGCTCCAGGCGGCCGATCCGCCCTTCGGCGGTTTTCTGGCCGTGCCTCTCGACACCCTCCAGCACGTTTTCCTCTCCCCTGGTCCCCTCTACGAACCCTCGGCTGACGAGAGCGCGGTGCTTGACGCTGCACGGGCCATGCTTGCCGTGGCAGGCTTCACCGCAGGGGATGTGGTGATCAACACTTTCGGTTATCACCTGATCCCCACCGGCCTGGTCGTTGACCAGGTGCTCACCCAGATCGGCGCGACGGTGATCCCGGCCGGCGTGGGCAACGCAGACCTGCAGATCAAGATGATGCTAGACCTGGGAGTAACCGGCTACATCGGCACCCCGTCCTGGTTGATGGCGCTGATCGAAAAAACCAAAGAGAGGGGACTGGACTTCGGCCAGTTCTCTCTGCGAAAGGCCCTGGTCTCTGCCGAGCCACTCCCGCCGACGCTACGCCAGACCTTTGTAGAAGAATATGGCCTGAGCGTGGCCAACGTTTATGGCACAGCCGAACTTGGCGCCCTGGCCTACAATACCGAGGGCGGCCCGGCCATGCGTCTGTTCAAAACGCCCATCATCCAGGTCGTTGACTCTGAGACGGGGCAATCGGTTGGCCCCGGCGCGGCGGGCGAAGTGGTGGTGACAACCTTCAACGAGACCTACCCCCTGATCCGCCTCGGCACCGGCGACCTGGCCATCAACATGGACCCTGCCCCCGGCGAGAGCCGGCAGGAAGAACGCGCCATCATTCTGGTCGGGCGGGTTGGTGACGCGGTGAAGGTGCGGGGGATGTTCGTCCATCCCAACCAACTGAGATTCGCCCTGGCCCAGATACCAGGGATCGCGCGCGCTCAGGCAGTGGTCGCCCGTCCTGAGAACCGGGACCAGTTGACCCTGCGAGTGGTGATGACTGACGAGGCCGCCGACCGCGAAGCGCTGACCAACGGCCTGAACGCCGCTGTCCAGTCCGCCTGCCGCGTCAAACTGGATGGGGTCGAATTCGTTGCGGCTGATGCCCTGGCTGAGGACGCAGCACTCATCCTGGACGAGAGAAGCTGGGAATAGTCGGCGAGTTCAACCGCTGTTCCTGAGTCAATTGCAACAGGCCAGTGGGCGCCGACCCTAATATAATGTTGCCCTGCAACATTTGAGTTGTCCGTGAGAATGTTGTGGCTGAACCACAGAGGCACAGAGAACACGGAGAAGACCTCAACTGCTCTGTGTCCTATGTGTCTCTGTGGTTTAGTTCGCTTGCGGTTAAGCCGCGCGCTATCGGTTTGCCAAGAATGGCCGCAAACTGTATAATTTGGGTATAGAGCGGGTGTCTATCGCGGAAAGGGGGAAATCCATGTCTACTATAACGCTACAACCTCGGTTGGTGGAGCAACTGGAGCAGGTTGCTGCTCAGCGTTCTGTTGAGGCCGAAGAACTCGTCGAGACCGCTGTGCGGGTTTACCTGCGCCAGATGGAGCGGGAGAAGATAAAGGCAGAGGCGGATGCATTTCGCTCCATGCACGCCAAGTTGGCCGAGGAGTACCTGGGGCAATATGTGGCTGTCCATGGCGGGAAGGTGGTTGATAACGACGAAGACTTCCAGGCGTTGCACGGTCGCATAAGGCGGCGCTTTGGCCGTCAGCCTATTTTAATGCGCCAAGTAGGGACCGAGCCAGAACGTGGGTTGACATTCCGCAGCCCACGACTCGAGCGAGGTCAGCCATGAGCCATCCATATCTCGAAACTTACTATCCACCTATGCCTGCGCTGGAGATCCAACTGGGGTACCCTGGAGAGGCGCTGACTCTTGGTCCCATGATGGCGATTGTGGATACGGGCGCTGATGGCACCCTGGTACCACAGACGCTGATAGACGAGATTGGGGCGCCCTTTGTTGATGACGTTCGAGTTGGCAGCCATTGGGGTGAATGGCGCAGTATGCAGTTGTTCACCGTGGATATTGGCATTGGGGAACTTCGTTTGCTCACTGTTGAGGTAGTGGGCGATGATCAAAGCACGGAGACTGTTCTTGGTCGCAATGTCCTGAACCGGCTCAGGTTGCTTCTGGATGGACCCGCTGATCAGGTGGAGGTACTGGGCCTGTAACGAATAGGGGGGACCAACCATTGTGGGACAGCAGGCTTGGCTATCTCGTCGTCGTGAAGCCGTGTAGGTGAAGGTGAAAGGCAGGGGGAGGAAAATGAGAGTACGAATTGTCACCGACACCAGTTGCGATCTACCTCCAGGTCTGGAAAAAGAAATCGAGGAGCTTGGGGTGGTCATAGTTCCTTTTCACTTTCGCTTTGGGCTGGAAGAATGTGTGGACAAGACCATCTCCATGCAGGAATTCCTGGCCCGGGCTGCGAGCGTCTGGCCAACGACATCTGTTCCTTCATCGGGGGCCTTCACCCAAGTTTTCCGTGAATGTGTGGAGGCTGGCGACGAGGTGGTCTGCATCACCGTCACCAGCAACCACAGTGCAACCTACTCAGCGGCAGTGTTGGCCAGCCAGGAATTCCCCGCTGGGCAGGTTACGGTGGTGGATTCAAAGTCGTTGTCCATAGCCGAGGGTCTGTTGGTTCTTGCCGCTGCCCGCGTCGCCCAAGAAGGAAAAAGCGCCCAAGCTGTCATAGAGACCGTCAAAGAGTTACAACAACGCCTTCACCTTTTCATTGCCCTGGACACGGTGGAATACCTGGTCAAGGGGGGCAGGGCCAGCAGGCTGAGCGGCGTCATGGCTGGGCTGCTGAGGCTCAGGCCGATTCTGGCCGTGCTGGATGGAGAACTGACGCTGCTTGAGAAGCCACGCGGAAGAAAGGCGTCCAAACAGAAGTTGATAGAATTGGCCAGGGGTCGTTTCCCGGCTGAGACAGTAGGTGTCGCTCACATTGCCTGTGAAGAGGAGGCCAGGGAGCTGATCCCGGAGATTGCTTCGCAGACCGGCTTTCCTGAAGAAGAGATCCTTCTTGCCGAAACGGGCATGGTCATAGCAACTCACGGGGGGCCGGGGACCTTGGGAATAGCGGTTGTTTCGAAGCGGTGAATTGCTGATGACACTGACGGCCACTGAGTTCACTGAGATAGCTGGCTTTTGGAGTAAGTCAAATTTCAGTGGTCTCAGGGCCTCAGTGATTCTGGACGTCGAGGGCAACATGACCATCCGATTCATCGTCTACGGACTGCTTGGCTGGTGCGGTGAGATCATCTGGACCGCGACGAGGGAGAAGCTCAGCAGGCAGCAGCGAGGCTGGAAGCTGAGAGGCACTACCTATCTGTGGATGTTTCCCCTCTATGGCCTCATCGCGCCCCTGTACGAACCTCTCCACAACGCCCTCCGCGCCTGGCCCTGGCTGCTGCGGGGCGTTATTTACATGCTGGGTTTCTGGGCCGTGGAGTATCTGACGGGCTGGTTGCTGAAGCGCGTCATCGGTGTCTGCCCCTGGGACTACAGCCGTGCCCGCTGGCACGTGCACGGCTTCATACGGCTGGACTATGGCCCTGTCTGGTTCCTGGTCGGGCTGGGTTTGGAATCGGTCCATGATTTGCTGGTGCAATTGACACCGGCCATCCAGCAGGTGCTGATTCGTTGAGACCTGACAGGTTTTACAGGTCACTTTTTGGCGTAAATGCGCCCCTGGTCAAGTCGAATCTAGCTCAAAACAGGACCTTCGGAAACCTGTCAGGTCTGAGGGAAACGCGGATTCGTTTGAGACATGAGCTAATCCGCAAATAAAAAATGGAAAGAGAGGCATTTACTTTACTTATGAACCTGAAACACAAAGCTTCAAAGAGGGTCGTCGGCGTTCAGCCTTCGGCTACAGTGGCGGTTTCCGACAAGGCCCGGGCCATGGCCGCACAAGGCTTGGACGTCGTCAGCCTGGGCGGCGGCGACCCTGACTTCGACACACCATCGCACATCGTGGAGGCAGTTCTGGAGGCCGTACGCGAAGGCCATACTCACTACGTAGCCAGCTCCGGTCTAAGAGGGCTCCGGGCGGCCATTGCTGACAAGCTAAGGGAAGAAAACGGCCTGGAGTTCGACCCTGACGCGGAGATCATCATCACCCCAGGGGCGAAACAGGCTCTCTTTGCCACCATCATGGCCACCGTGGACGAGGGCGATGAAGTGCTGATTCTTGATCCGGCCTGGGTCTCCTATGTGCCCTGTGTGCAGTTAGCAAGCGGCGTGGCTGCCCATGTCCCCTTGAGCGCGGAAGACGGGTTCCGCGTCACGGATGCCAAGTTGCGGCGGAAGCTGACTCCCCGGTCGAAGCTGCTGCTAGTCAACTCGCCCAGCAATCCCACGGGACGGGTGTTCACTCGACAGGAGCTTGAGACCATCGCCACGGTGGCCCTGGAGAACGACCTGTTGGTCCTATCGGACGAGATCTATGAGAAGATCCTGTACGATGGTCACCAGCATATCAGCATTGGCAGTTTGCCCGATATGCTGGATAGAACCATGGTCATCAATGGCTTCTCCAAGGCCTATGCCATGACGGGCTGGCGCTTGGGCTACGTGGCAGCCAAGGGACCTTTGGCAAAAGAGATACTGAAGGTTCAACAACATTCGGTGACCTGCGCCAGTTCTTTTATCCAATACGCCGGGATAGTGGCGCTAACCGGCCCCCAGGATGCAGTCTCCCTTATGGTCGAGGAGTACAGAAAGCGAAGGGACATCATCACCGCAGGCCTGAACAGCCTGCCAGGCATATCCTGTCACCAGCCCGAGGGAGCGTTCTATGCTTTCCCCGATGTCTCCGCGACGGGCATGTCCTCCATAGAATTCGCAGACATGCTCTTGAGCAAGGCGAGGGTGGCCATCACCCCTGGGGTCGCCTTTGGGGACAGTGGGGAGGGACACGTCAGGATATCGTTCGCCAATTCGACGCAGTTGGTCGAGAAGGCCATAGAGCGGATGAGGGAAGTGCTGTAGGATGCCCTCAGTGGTGCAGCATGGCCGATGCCTTCGCCACGCAGCCGTCTTCACCCTCACCCTGCTTGCCATCGAGTTCCTCGACGAGGCCGCTTCATCACATGTACGTAGCGGCGTCTTCGGGGCTCGCGAGGCAGCCTGGCCGCTGATCCGCACCGACCTGGGACTGAGCTATGCCCAGGTCGGCTTGCTGTTGGGCCTGCCCAGTGTGGTCAGCAGTCTCGTTGAACCTTTCCTGGGCATCCTGGGTGATATATGGAGACGCCGCGTCCTAATCCTAGGTGGCGGCGTTGTCTTCCCTCAAGGCGCAATTGTATTCGGCCATGCCGGGTAAGATCATATCATACGGACTGGCAAAAAGCAAACAAGCCAGTCGAGATAGGCCACTATGCCAACCATAAGCGATTCCATCAAAAACGACCCGAAGACTGAGACCGCCACCATCGCTCGGGCCGTTGAGGCCGAACAGTTTCAGACCGACGGCGTGCTCACCATCAGTGCGGGGCACGCGGTGCACGATACCTACACCGCCTTCCTGGCTCCTCTCCTGCCAGCCTTCATCGCCAACCTGGCCCTGTCCAAGACCGAGGCCGGGCTGCTGGCGGTGTTCATGCAGGGGCCGTCGCTGCTCCAGCCCTTCATCGGCCACCTGGCCGACCGCGTGAATTTGCGCCACCTCGTCATCCTGGCCCCGTCGGTGACAGCCGCGATGATGAGTCTGCTGGGCGTGGCACCGGGCTATGGGATGCTGGCCTTGTTGCTGATAGTGGCCGGCCTCAGTACGGCCAGCCTGCACGCTGTGGCGCCGGTGATCGCCGGCAACCTGTCGGGGCGGAGCCTGGGCCGGGGCATGGGATTCTGGATGGTCGGCGGAGAGTTGGGCCGTACCCTGGGGCCTATTGTGATCGTTAGCGCGGTCCGGCTGCTGGGCCTGGGGGGTACGCCCTGGCTGATGATTGGGGGCTTCCTGGCCTCGGCCGTCCTCTACGTCCGGCTCAAAGACGTGCCCACGCAGCCTGTCAACGCCGGCCAGGGCCTTCCCTGGCGGCAGGCATTGCGGAGCATGGGGCCGCTTCTGCTCCCGCTGACGGGCATCATCGCGGCGCGTTTGTTCATGGTCAGGTCGCTGACCACCTACCTGCCCACTTTTCTGAGCGAGGAGGGTGCCGACTTCTGGCTAGCCGGTGCTTCCCTCTCGCTTCTGGAAACGGGAGGCATAGTGGGCGCGCTGCTGGGGGGCACGATGAGCGACCGGCTGGGCCGCCGGGCGGTCCTCTTTGTCTCAATGCTGACCACACCGCTCCTCATGTTCGTTTTTCTGACGACCAATGGTTGGCTTCAGTTCCCGCTCCTGCTGGTGATGGGCTTCAGCGCCCTCTCCGTCACCCCCGTCATCATGGCCCTGGTGCAGGAGAGCTTTCCTGAGAATCGGTCGCTGGCCAATGGTGTCTACATGTCGTTTAGTTTCCTCCTCAGCTCAGCGGTGGTAGTGGTGCTGGGAATGGTGGGGGACCTGTTTGGGCTGCGCCTGGCATTTACCGCCAGCGCCGTCGTCACCTTGTTGGGCTTGCCCCTCATTTTCGTGTTGCCGAG
>CAZGKH010000059.1:10762-13769 GCA_964525665.1 uncultured Anaerolineae bacterium
CATGCTTCGTTTCATCGTACGTCGAATCCTCTTTATAGCTCTGGTCTGGGTCTTCATTGTCTTCTTTTCCAACCTGGGGATGAGGATGGCCCGGAACTCTGAGATCTCCAGGCCGGACTACAATGTGGTTGAACACGGCAAGCGCGCCTGGCAAGATACTAGCACTTTTCTTGCTGGCGCAGTGCAGGGGGATTTGGGATCCATGAGGATCGCGAGCGGTCTGGTGCCGGTTAAAGACACTCTTAAAGACGCCTACGTGAACAGCATGGGCCTGCTGCTCGTGGCCCTGGCGATTGCCACTGTCCTCGGCCTGTACATCGGCGGCCTGGCAGCCCTGACGAAACGGAGGGCGTTGGTGCTTCCATTGCTCACCCTGACTATCCTGGGGATCTCGGCCCCATCTTTCTTTGCCGGGCTACTCTTGCAGGTGGGCGAATTGCGCTACCTGGCTATCACTGGACGGCGACTGGTGAGCATGGCCGGTTTTGGCTGGGACTTTGAGCACATGCTAATGCCGGTACTGGTGCTGGCCGCCCGCCCGCTGGCCTATCTGACCCGCGCGGCCTTCCTCGCGCTCACCCACGTTATGGAAGAAGATTACATCCGCACCGCCTTTTCCAAGGGGCTCTCGCTTCGACGGATCATAAACGTACACGCCCTGCGCAACATAGCCATCCCGGTGCTGACGGCCGTGGGCGTTTCGGTGCGCTTCTCCCTGAGCACCCTGCCCGTGGTCGAGTTCTTCTTCAATTGGCCGGGCATGGGCCGCCGCCTGTTGGATGCGCTGAACACCCGCCAGACTCCAGTAGTGGTGGCTCTGGCCTCTGCTCTGGGCCTGACTTTTCTGTTCATTAACTTGCTGTTGGATGTTGCCTATCGCATCATAGACCCACGCGTGAGAGAACTATGATGGACTTTTTGAAAAACCTTGCGGGCAGCCTGATCAACCCCAAATCCAGGTTGGAAAAGCTCCGCCGCTCAGCCCCGTCAGCCGAAAATGGTTCAATCGGCAGCGCACCGGCGGGAGCACGCGGACGCCTGCGTCTTCGCAACGTGCTCTTCAACTTCCCCTTCATGATGGGGATGGTGATAGTCCTGGGCCTATTTGTCTTGGTGCTGTTCGGCCCGGTCTGGGCTCCCAAGAATCCCTACATTGCGGGGCAGCACATTGTCCCTCATTACGACTTCAAACTCCAAGAATACGTTAGACCGCCGCTATATCCGTCGCCGGAGTTCCCTCTAGGCACCGATCGTTGGGGGAACGATCTCCTCAGCCTGCTGATGCACGGAGCCCGCAACACCCTGGTGGCTTGTGCCTTCATCACGATGGTGCGCGTGATACTGGGGCTTACTCTGGGCGGTCTGGCGGGCTGGAACGAAGGCACAACCTCTGATCAGCTCATCATGGGCCTCATCGTGGTCATCACCTCGGTGCCGATGCTGATCAGCAGCATGATCATGGTCTACGCCCTGGACATTCGGAAAGGTTTGCCGGTCTTTATCGTTGCTCTGTCGGTGATCGGCTGGGCGGAGATCGCCCAATACATTCGCAGCGAGTTTCTGGTGCTGCGCAAGATGCCCTATATCGAAGGGGCGCGGGCAACGGGCCTGAGTGGCCTGGGCATTGCTGTGCGACACGTGCTCCCCAATGTCCTGCCGCAGTTGTTGGTGATCTCGTTCTTGGAGATGGGCGCGGTGATGATGCTCCTGGGCGAATTGGGCTTCGTGGGAGTCTTCATCGGCGGCGGCAGTCGGATTGGTATATTACAGGACATGGACCCAACGGAGATATTCACCCTGGTGGAGGTGCCCGAATGGGGCGCCATGCTGGCCGACGGCTTCCGCTTTTTGCGTTCTAAACCCTTCGTGGTTTTCCCGCCGGCGATGGCCTTCTTCGTCTCTGTGCTAGGCTTTAACGCCTTGGGCGAAGGGTTGCGGCGCTTGATCGAAAAGGCTGGCCTCAACACCGGCTTCCTGCTGCGGAAGCGCATGTTGCTAGTGATTGCCGGGCTGACCCTTGCCACCGTGTTTATCATCAACAACACCGGCCCGGCGCCCTGGTTTGCTAAAGTGGCCCAGGCATTTAACGGCGATTTCGCCTACGAGCACATCAAGGCCCTGAGCGAGATGGATGGGCGCGGCATTGGTCAGGACGGCGGAGCTCAGGCCGCAGCATACATCGCCGAGAAGTTCGCTGCCTATGGCCTGGATCCGGGCTGGAAACGTGATAGCTACATTTACCCTTTGGATACCCAACTGGTGCAGCCTCTGTCCCAGCCGTATCTGGCCTTGATGGGTGACGATGGCCAACCGCTTCAAGAGTTCCGGCATCAGCTCGACTTTGGCTTTGTGATCGAAGGACATGGCGGCGGCGGGGACGTGGAAGCGCCACTGACCTTCGTTGGCTTTCGACTGGGTCAACATGAGTACACCTGGGAATCCTTCAAGGGATTGGACTTGCGCGACCGGATAATCGTTCTGCTGGAAGGAAATGCCCCGCCGGACTTTGTCACCGAGGCCCTGATTCGTGGAGCACTGGGGGTGCTCTGGATCAGCGGCGACGGGCGCGACGATGTCCGCTCGCAGATCCAGTTGGCTGATCCCGATAACGACTACCTGCGCAAACCCTACATCCCCATTTTCCGCATTCGTCCCTCGGTCGCCAGCACCATCGTCGAAAAAAGTGGGGGGACGATGTCTGACCTTTTCGCCCTCGGCGGTGAGGTTGACCAGTCCGGCCCGGGCTGGTTCACCCGCGACATGGGGGCCATCGTGCGCATGTCTTTGACTCTAACGGAGCCTCAAGAGATCGAGATTCCCTGTGTGCTGGCCTATAAGCGTGGCTCTGACTTTGATCTGGCCGGGCAGTTGGTCATCCTGTTCGCCGCCTACGATGGCCTGGGGATAGACCCCGATGGCACGGTCTTTCCGGCTGCCAATCACGATGCTTCTGGCGTTGGCCTCCTGCTGGAGATGGCTCGACTGTGGCAAGAGCAAGACCTGAATG
>CAZGKH010000060.1:0-13675 GCA_964525665.1 uncultured Anaerolineae bacterium
CCGATGCCCCGATGCTGCCGCGCGATTTCGCGCTCCCCATCCCGCTGTTCGCTCCCGACAGCGCCTGGAACCAGACCGCCACTGGTGCCTCGGTTCTGCCCGAAAGCGACCAGCAGATCCTGGTCACCTATCGTGTGCTGCACGGAGACACCACATCGCTATATCCACCTGAGCCAGCGGATTGGTTCCCGGTCACGTGGGTCAACTTCGACGAGTTCACCGCCCCCATCTTTCGCGCCGGATCGGGACAGCAGAACGTGCTGATCTGCGACTACGACGGCAATATGGAGTGGCCCAGTCCCAAATTCGACATTGACCAGTTCGGCGGGCCGGTGCCCGTTCCCGCGCCCGTCGGCGTGGTGCGACCCGCCAGCCCGCAGGGCACGGAGTCAGACGGATGGCTGGTGCTTTATCGCCCCGATACATTCATGACGTATGATTTCTGGCAGGCCACGACCCAACGCAACGGGGAGTGCGAGAGTTGGGGAGCCGGGTATACGGGAACCGCGATCCTTGAGGCGGGGGCGGCTGACTTTTTCGATGTGCGTGGATCTGGGGCCAATGTTGACACCTACTCCAGCGCCCGTGCTACGGGACCACCACTGCTCGCGGGGCTGATCCTGCCCGAGGACGTCGAGAGCGGGGCGATTTCCCATGCCCTGGCGCTCGCCATCCCCGGCCCGCGCAACCTCAGTAGCGATCCATACGAGCCGCTCCCGTCCGACTACTTCTATCCAGCATCAACGACCGAGACCGACTACTACAACACCAATCCCTACTCCCTGGCGGCCGGCCAGCGCATCCGACTGAAGCAGACCCTTGTGGATGATTCGGGCGATCCGATTGACGAGAACCAATTGGCGCCCATCACCCACATGTTCCTGGCCGCGCTGCGCACCTACGGGGCTTACCTTGTGGACAACGCCGGCGGCTTCATCTTCTACGCCGAGGAGATAACCACCGCTATCCTCCACCTGACCGACGACGAGGTGAACGCGCTGATCGGGGAACCGCCGGGCACGCCGCTGCCGGCGGGCAAGACCAGGTGGCAGGTCGTGATCGAGACGCTTAACGACGAGGTGGTGGCGATTCCATTCGCCTATGGGCCGGAAGTGCAAGACCCGGCGACCGCGCAAATCACCACCGCGAACTTCGAGGTGGTCGAACCCGCCACGGAACCTACGGAGAACACACCAACACCCACGGCCACGCCGACAGGCACGCGGACACCCACACCAACAGCGACGGGCACAGTGGTACCGTCGGCTACACCTACACCCACGGTGACAGCGACGCCGACAGGTACGTGGACACCCACGGTTACCTCCACGTCAACTGCCACAGCAACGCTCCCCCAAACACCAACATCCACGCCGACGGTCACAGTCATGCCGCCGACCAACCTGATCTATTTGCCCATCGTCCTGAAGAGCTACCCCTAAAAGATGAGTGACTCGTGGCCGACTTAGCTAAAACTGGATTTGCCAATAAAACCATTTGGCAATACAATTAGGGAGTATTTTGCTATGACTTCAGGTATTTTGGCTTGGATAAAGCGACACCCGCTTGTAGCCTACTTTGCCCTGGCCTACGCCATCACGTGGGCGATCGCGTTTCTGCTGGTCGCATCAGTAAGAGGGCTGATTGGTGTGCAGATCCCACCCGGTGCCCATTTTCTCGCAGCGTACGGCCCGATGTTGTCGGCCATCATCATCACGGGAATCACCAGCGGGGCCGACGGTATCCGGGAACTCGTTGAGCGGATGACCCGCTGGCGAGTCGGCAGATGGATTCTGGTCGCCCTGTTCAGCCCGGTAGCCCTCTACCTGATCGCCGCCACGATTATGCGAATCTGGAGCGGTTCGTGGCCGGATTTCAGCCGGTTTGGGGGTGTTTTGGAAGTCAGTGGACTTGGGTGGCTTGCCGGCTGGGCATTCCACACCTTGACCTTTGGCATCGGTGAAGAGACTGGCTGGCGAGGTTTTGCCCTGCCGAGACTCCAGAAAGGCCGCAGCGCGCTGTCCGCCACACTGATCTTGAGTGTCCTCTGGGCGCTTTGGCATCTGCCGATGTTCTTCTACAAAGAGAACTTCATGAACATGGGCATCGGGATGATGATTGGGTGGTTCTTGGGCTTGTTCAGCGGAGCCATCGTGTTCACGTGGTTGTACAACAGCTCGGGCGGCAGCATCTTGATGGTCGCGCTGTGGCATGGCACGTACAACGCCACCGTCACAGCCACCGAACCGACTATCGCTGCCATCGTTAGCACCTTCGTGATGATTGCGGCGGTCGTCATCGTGCTCGTGGCCAAGCCAGCCAACCTCTCTCGCTCTAGAAAGCACACCCTCTAACCGCAATGGTTCACCAAATCATTGAGGCAAGGATGAAGAAACAGCAAGTGAGTAGGATAGTGTATTTTGCGATCACGACAATCCTGTTGGCAGCCGGGTTGGGCTTGCTTTATCTGACGAATACCGGCTTGTTGCCTTTGGGAAAGCCCTACATCATCCAGAAATCTGCCGACTTGCAGCACCTCGCAAGCCCCCTGGTGGCGTTTGTGAACGTGAACGTCGCCCCCATGGATCGTGAGCGCACTTTGGATAACCAGACCGTCATCGTCCGCGATGGAGTCATCGAAAGGCTCGGCAATAGCGAGGACGTGGATGTACCTGGGGGGGCCCTGATCGTCGAGGGAGAGGGCAAATACCTCATGCCTGGGTTGGCTGATATGCACGTGCACATCAAGGATGAAAACGACCTCCTGCTCTTTGTGGCCAATGGAGTTACCACGGTACGCGACATGTGGGGGACTACTGGATTCCAGCTCCGGTTGGGATTTCCCGACCAACTCGTGCTACGCGAGCAGATCAACCAGAGGCAACTGTTCGGCCCCACGCTATACACGGCAGGCCCCGTCATGGAAGGCCCACCGGCTACTCAACCGTTGATGCCCGTTTTCAAAACGCTGCAAGAGGCTGAGAAGTCCATTGACTGGCAGGCTGCCCAGGGTTATGACTTTATCAAGGTGTATGACCAATTGAGCGTAGAAACGTATCACGCCATTTTGAGAGCCGCCCAGGAACATGGCCTGCCCGTCATCGGCCATACGCCCAAGAAAGTCGGCCTGGATAGCGTGCTGGCAGGGGGACAGATTTCCATAGAGCATCTGACCGGCTACATAGACCCTGATGCCGCCGACTTTGTCATTCCCGAAGACAAGCTCGCGTACTATGCTGAAATGACCCGGGAGTCGGGCGTGTGGAATTGCCCCACCATCGGTATCTACCAAAAACTTGTGCCTGATGAGGAATTGGAGAGAGTGGAGCAACAGCCCGGAATGGAACACCTCGCTCCCCGCATGCGGGTGCTGTGGAAGCTCTTCTTACGAGGAAGCAGAGGGAATATCACCTATGAAGGGAGCGACTATCCGGCCCGTATCGCCGAGATTTACACGACGATGACGAACGTGTTGCGCGATGCTGGGGCAAGAATCATCCTCGGCACAGACGCGGGCAATCCCTACGTGGTTCCGGGCTTTTCACTCCACGATGAATTGGGGTATCTGGTAGGTGCTGGATTCACGCCTTACGAAGCCATTGAGGCCGGCACTCGGAACGCGGCCGAGGCTTTGGGCAAACTGGACGAATTCGGCGCCATCGCTGAGGGCAAGCGCGCCGATTTGATCCTGGTGGAGGACAACCCACTGGAAGACGTGGCGAACGTCGGCAAGCGGGCTGGCGTAATGCTGCGCGGACTCTGGCTGCCCGAAGCGCAATTGCAGGAAATGCTAGACGAGCTTGCTAGTTCGTACACCCCGACATTTATCGAACGCATCTGGCCCATAAGCTTGATTGCTGTGGCAGCTTTCCTGATCCTCCGTCGTTTGTTAGAAGCCAAAGGGGGCACCCAGCCATGACTAACATCATCACCCCTTCCACCTTAGTCGAGGAGTTAGTAGAGCGAACCCGGCTGTCGTGGCTCCAGATAGCAGTTATCGTTGGCTTGACGTTGATTCTGCTGGCGGCGGGCGCCGCGTACCGCGACGGTGTGCTGACAGATCCGTCCAATATCCTCCAAGCCAGCCAACGAGTGCTAGGGTGGAACGCCTCCGGCGCCGACCTTTGGCGGTATCTGATGCTGTACCCGGCGATTTCCGTGTACCTTCTCTTGACTCAGCCGATTCTGAAGCGATTGCGCGATGGCGCTATCAAGAGCTTCCGTCCGCTGGTGCAGATGGATGATGACGGCTTTCATCGCTTGCTGGCCAGGGCGTCTCTCTTCAACCGGCGTCGAGAATGGTTGGCTCTGGGCGTCGGTGCCGTGGGTGGGATAGTGCTCGGTCGTCCGTGGGAGTACCTCCCTCTCAGTCTAACGCTGTACGCGGTGCTTAGCGGGGCGCTGGGACTTGGTTTGACAGGCTGGTTCATCTACTCCTCGCTGGCCGGCACCAGGCTCTTCAACGAGTTGCAGTGTCAGCCCCTGGATATCAATATCTTTGACCTGAAGCCCGTGGAACCCATCGGCCGCTGGAGCCTGGGCATCGCCCTGGCCTTCATCGCTGGCACCACGTTGAGCCTGCTCCTTGCGCCCACGTTTAGAATAAGACTCGAGACTATCATCATCTACGGCGCGCTCATCCTGTCGCCGGTGCTGGTATTCTTCCTCAACATGATGAACACCCGTCAGGCTATGGTTGCAGCCAAGAAGCGGAAACTGGACATGGTGCGCGACAATCTAACAGCAGCGTCCCAGGCTTTGGAAGAGCGAGCGGCGGAAGGCCAGGCAGGGGACCTGGAATCGCTGTTAAACGCTGTGGCAGCCTGGGTGGCCTACGAAGAACGGGTCAAGAAGGTGCCTGAGTGGCCGTACACAAACGAGATCAGACGCAATCTGGTGTTGTCAATGCTGCTGTCTTTCGCCGTTTTTCTGGTCCAGGGAGTGCTGTTCGAGTTGTTTCTGCGGTTGCTGTCCTTGAGTGGCTAGGCGCCGCTGAGCTTTTTAGTTGATAAAGAGATTGCCATGAGATGGATAAACTATCTGTTTGTGTTGAGCATTGTAGCCCTGAGCGCGATCTTCTACGGATGTGGCGGCGAGAAATACTATCAGGCCGGTGACCTGCGTTTTCCCCAGGAAGTGGGAGAAGCACTGGAACCGGTGCGTGAGGCATACGAGTTTGCGGCCAGTCACCCAGAGGTGCTGGAGCAGATGCCCTGCTATTGCGGCTGCAAGATCATGGGGCACGCCAGCAACCTTGACTGTTTCATAGACGAGATCGCTCCCGATGGCACGGTGCACGTTGATCCCATGGGCTTTACCTGAGGGATCTGCATCTACATCGCGCGGGACGCGAAAGAATTGTACGAACAGGGGAAGCCTATTCAGGACATCCGAGCCTTCATCGAAGACAAGTACGAAGGTGATTTTCTGCACCCAGTGCTGCTGGAAGGCGGCCACGCAGACGTGGATTGCGATGCCTGCCACTCTGGCTCCAGTCTGAGCTACATTTGCGCCGCCTGCCATCAGCCCCCAGAGAACCACCGGGATGGGGCGTGCGATACCTGTCATACCTCTGAGGGATGGAGCGAGTAGGCAACTTGTGTGTTGGTCAAAAACCATTTTTACATAAGGAGATGAAAAAGTATGCGAGAAGATGGAATACCTGAATCTGCAATGCTGATTGCGGCCCACCCTGACGACGCCGAGTTCACCGTGGCCGGCACGGTGGCGGCGTGGACGAAGGCCGGCTGCCGTGTGACCTACGTGGTTTGCACGGATGGCAATGCTGGCTCGCACGAGCCGGGCATGACGCGCGAAAAGCTGGCCAAGATTCGCCGCGCCGAGCAGCGCGCTGCCTGCGCCAAGTTGGGCGTCAGCGAGGTCGTGTTCCTGGGCTATGACGACGGGCAGTTGCAGCCCACGCTCGATCTGAGGCGTGACTTGGTGTGCGTGATCCGTCAGTACAAGCCGGAGGCTGTCATAACGTGGGATCCGACCAGGCTGTTGATTGGCGACGAATACATCAACCATCCCGATCATCGCGCGGCTGCGCAAGCGGCGCTCGACGCGGTGGCCCCGGCAGCCGCCATGCCGCTGCTATGGCCGGAAGTCGGCGCCCCGCATCAAGTGCGCCAGGTGTACATTTTCGGCCATGACAAGCCAAACGTCTGGGTGGACGTGATGGAGACTATCGAGCAGAAGATCGCCGCGCTCAAGCAGCACGCCAGCCAGTTGGGAGACTGGGACCCAACTGAGATGGTCAAAGAATGGAGCGCCGAAACGGGCAAAGAAAAGGGGTTGGCCTATGCCGAGAGCTACCTGGTCATCACGTTGGAGCGACCAGACGCGGCCGACTAGAAAACGGGAGATCGCACTATGGCTTACGATTTCGATCAGCGCATTGACAGACGCCACTCTGAAAGCGTCAAGTGGAACTACTACGACGAAGATGTGCTGCCCCTGTGGCTGGCCGATATGGATTTCAGGTCGCCTGAACCGGTTATCCGCGCCCTGCATGAGCGTGTTGAGCACGGGGTGTTTGGTTACGGGATGGTCATGGCGGAACTTCGTCAAGTCATCGTGGAGCGGCTCCATCGCCTTTATGACTGGCAAGTGTCGCCCGACGCATTGGTCTTCTTGCCGGGAGTTGTGACCGGCTTCAACCTGGCCTGCCATGCGGTGACCTCCCCCGGCGACGGCGTATTGCTGCAAACGCCGGTCTACTGGCCCATGCTCCGAGCCCCGGCTGGGGCCGGACTAACCAATGACGAAATGGAGTTGACGCGCCGACCAGACGGGCGTTACGAGATTGATCTTGACCTCTTCGAAAAGGCTGTCACCGATCGCACCCGCATCTTCATCCTCTGCAACCCACATAACCCCATTGGACGGGTCTTTCGGCGTGAAGAGCTGGAACGGATGGCCGAAATCTGCCTTCGGCACAACGTCATCATCTGTTCAGACGAGATCCATTGCGAGCTGGTGTTTCCGGGCAGTCGCCATTTGCCGATTGCTAGTTTGGCTCCCGAGATCGCCGACCAGACCATCACGCTGATGGCCCCGAGCAAGACCTTCAACCTGCCTGGCCTCAAGTGTTCGATGGCCATTGTCCAGAACCCTGAGCTGCGGAAGAAGCTCGAAACAACCCACCCTGATTTGGTCCACGGGATGAACGTCATGGGATATACAGCTGCACTGGCGGCCTATCGAGATGGTCAGGAGTGGCTGGACGAGCTGTTGCGTTATCTGGAGGCCAATCTCGATTTTCTCCTCCAGTACGTGGAAGGGCATCTGCCCGGTATCACTATGAACAGACCAGAGGGCACCTATCTGGCCTGGTTGAATTGCCGCGAGGCAGGCATCCCTGGCAATCCCCACGAGTTCTTTCTCCAACAGGCCAGGGTCGCGGTGGGCGATGGCGCGATCTTTGGACAGGGTGGGGAGGGGTTCGTTCGGTTGAACTTTGCCTGTCCGCGCTCAATGCTAACCGAAGCGCTCGACAAGATGGGTAAGGCGCTACTCGCCGTTACTTGAAAAGGAGGTCCGGGAAAATGAAACAACTTCTAATTCTGCTGACATTGACGAGTTTGCTGTTAGTCGCTTGTAGTGGGACTCCAACACCTGATGTGGAGGCAACTGTGCAAGCCGCCGTTGCAGCCACACAGACCGCGCAGCCAACAGAAGAACCGCCCACGCCAAAACCAACAGGCACCCCTGCGCCAACGGCTACTCCGATCCTGCCAACGGCTACCGCAATTCCACCAACGAATACCCCGATTCTACCGACGGCTACCCCGATTCCGCCGACGGACACCCCAATTCCACCAACGGATACATCAATACCCCCAACAGCCACTCCGGTTCCCCCAACGCCGACCCCGATTCCAGTCCAGCCGACCGCGACATCAGTGCCAGTTCCGCCCTACTCCGGAATGTACATGGTGGTAAACGTGGCCAGTGACGATGTCCTGAATGTGCGTGCTAACGCCGGTGTGTCCCATTCCATCGTTGGCGTCATTCTACCCAATGGCACGGGAGTTCAAATCACCGGCCCAGGTAAGCAGGTTGACGGCGCGCTCTGGGTGCCCATCGAGTACAAAAGCATAACCGGCTGGGTCAACAGCAACTACCTGGCTCGCCAACTATATACGGTGGTCAACGTGGCCAGTGATGACGTCTTGAATGTGCGCGCTAACGCTGGTGTGGCCCATCGCATCGTTGGCGCCATTCCCCCTCATGGCCTGGGCGTTCAAGTCACAGGAGCCGGTGTACAGGTTGACGGTTCACTTTGGGTGCCAATCGAGTACAAGGGGATAACCGGTTGGGTCAACAGCAACTATTTGGCTTATCAGGTCGGCTGGCTGGATGAGGCCGTTGCTGCCCAGGCTGCGGGGATCATCATGGCTCTGAAGAATCGAAATCTGGAGAGCCTATCCAGGCTTGTCCACCCAGATAAAGGCGTTCGGTTCTCCCCCTATACCTATGTTAGAATAGATCCCGGATCGCCTGATGGTGCTGATCTTGTCTTCAACTCAACCCACATTGCGGGTTTCTTTGCCGATCAAACAGTCTACCACTGGGGGCGGTTCGACGGTTCGGGCAAGCCAATAGACCTCACCTTTGAAGCATACTTTGCGAGGTTCATCTATGATGCCGATTTCGCCCGCCCAGACGTAGTTGGCTACAACGAGGTCGTCGGCAGAGGGAATACAATCAACAACATAGCCGAGGTTTACCCCAGCGCCGTCACGATAGAGTATCACTTCGAGGGGTTCGATCCGACATTTGCCGGCCTGGACTGGCGGAGCCTGCGCTTGGTACTTGAAGACAGAACAGGCGTTTGGTATCTGGTCGGCATTGTCCATGATGAGTGGACCACTTGATCCGTTTTGTCAGGTGGGCGGCGGACTGTCGCCCCCAATACCACACATATCAGGAGGTTAACGATGTTTAAGAAAGCTACTCTCATCCTGTTCCCCCTGGTGATTCTGCTGACCTTGCTGGGAGGGAGCCACCTCGCGGCACGAACCCCGACACTCGCTGATCCACCCCTTATCCGACTCCAGTTGGTCACCTTCGACCCATTGAACGGTGAGCCCGACATCCCCGACGGGCAGCAATTGACCATCCAGCCCAACCGCCTGACCACCTACCTCGTCCAGTTCACCGGCCCGGTACGCAACGAATGGAAGGCTGCTGTGGAGAAGGGCGGCGCCCGTCTCTACGGCTACATCCCCGACTACGCCTTCATCGCCCGCATGGACCCGGCCGCGGCGGAGAGCCTGCGGGCCATCCCCTTCGTCCGCTGGGTCGGTCCCTATCATCCCGCCTACCGCCTGGCGCCCACCTTCCGCACCGCGCGCTACGCCACCCAGAGCACCCAGCCTGTAGCCATCACCGTGCAGACACTGCCCGACGCCGACCTGGATGCGCTGGCCGGGCAGGTGGCGGCCTGGGGCGGAGAAGTGCAGGGCCGGGCCGCCAACGACTTTGCCGGCTACCTGCGGGCCAGTCTGTCCACTGGCCGGCTGACCGCCCTGGCCGCGCTGGACAGCGTGCTCTGGGTAGAACCCTACTTTGAGCCGAAGCTGCTGAACAACGTGGGCGGTGGTCAGATCATGCGGGCCAACGAGGTCCGCGGCAGTCTGGGGCTCTACGGCAGCGGGCAGATCGTGGCTGTGGCCGACTCTGGCCTGGACATGGGCACCACTGGTCCGCAGATGAGTGACGACTTTGAAGGGCGCATTGTGGCAGGACAGGCCATCTGCGCAAACTTTGGAATGCGCACCACCTGGAACGATTTCAATGCTCACGGTACCCACGTGGCCGGCAGCGTACTGGGCAGCGGGCAGAACTCTGGCAGCAACCCCGTGGCCCACCAATACAGCGGTTCCTTCGCCGGGGTAGCGCCTGAGGCCCAACTCATCTTCCAGTCCATTGATGGCACCCCCGCCGAGGGCCTGGAGTGCATTCCGCTTGACATTTCCACTTACCTCTTTGGACCGGCCTACAACCTGGGCGCCCGCATCCACACCAACTCCTGGGGCTTTTCCGGCTCTGGCGGGGTCTATGACACCGCCAGCGAGCGGGTAGACCAGGCGATGTGGAACAACAAGGACCTACTCGTGCTCTTTTCCGCCGGCAACGATGGGACCGACGCCGACAGCAATGGCGTGGTTGACCCGGACTCAATCGGCTCACCGGGTACAGCCAAGAACGTCATCACCGTCGGTGCGTCCGAGAACATCCGCGCCAGCGGCGGCTACAACCCGGGCGGCGATTGTGGTTCGTGGGGCGGCTGCTGGCCCGATGACTTCAGCCATCTCCCAATCGCGAATGACCGGCTGTCGGACAATGCCAACGGGATGGCCGCCTTCTCCAGCCGTGGCCCCACCGACGATGGTCGCGTCAAGCCGGACATCGTCGCCCCTGGCACCAATGTCATCTCGGCGCGTTCCCACGATCCCGGCGCCGGCACGGGGTGGGGCGTCTACGACGACCACTACATTTACGAAGGCGGCACCAGCATGTCCACCCCCCTCACCGCCGGGGCTGCCGCCCTGGTGCGGGAATGGCTCACCCGTATCCAGGGTCTCGCCAACCCTAGCGCCGCCCTGATGAAGGCCATCCTCCTCAATGGCGCGGCCGATATGTCCCCTGGCCAGTACGGCATCGGCAGCACCCAGGAAATCCCCGCCCTGCGGCCCAACTTCGTCACCGGCTGGGGCCGGGTGGACCTGGTGGGTAGCCTCAGCCCGCCCGCGCCGCGCAACATCTGGGGCAAGGACGACACCACCGGTCTGAGCACCGGCGGCTCGGCCACCTACAAGTTGGTTGTGGGCTCTATCCAGACTGCGGAATTGCAGAATGGGGAACCAAGAACCCAGCTAGAGTCAGCGTCTTCGCCATCGCCACGCCTCACTCCCTCTCCCCCTCACCTGACCTACCCATCGCCGACCGGAGCCTCGCCCTTTGTCAACACGACTGGCAGCGGATTCCTGGGCACCGACCAACTCCTGCAGAACCCCGGCTTTGACACCGGCGCCTGGACACCGTGGCAAACCCTGGGAACACCCGAACTGACCTATCAAGTGTATCGTTCCGCTTCCTACTCGGCCTGGTTAGCCGGCTATAACGATGCCGCTGACTACATCTACCAGGATGTGATTGTGCCTGCTAACGCCACGGAGGTTACCCTGGATTTCTGGTACGCAGTCTACAGCGAGGAACCATCGGCCTTTCACGACTACCTGTGCTATGACATGACGCACAGCGACGGCAGCACGTTTATCGCCGGCCCCTACTGCGATGACCTGTACGATACAACTCAGGGCCAATGGCTGAATGTCCAACACACGTTCACTGGGACCGCTTTGACGCCCCTGTTAGGGCAAACCGTGCGGGTTTGGTTCTTTGTCCAAACTGACGCGACGGACCCCAGTTCCGCCTGGGTGGACGATACCGCGCTCTACGTGGCTACACCGGATATCACCACGCCGACGCCGACCCACACCCCTACCTCCACTCCCACATCCACGCCGACCCCTACCCCCACGACGACGCCCACCACTCCACCGCCCACCGCCGGCCCCTTCCGCGTCATCCTGGCCTGGACCGACTACCCTGCCGAGCTCACCGTGGCCAAGGCTTTGGTCAACGACCTGGACCTGGAAGTCATCGCCCCCGACGGCAGCCACTATTACGGCAATCAGGGGCTCTACTCCGGCGGCCAGTGCCTGGCGGACGGGAAGTGGGACGCCTGCAACAACGTCGAAGGAATCATCGTTCCCAGTGCCCCTGACGGCACATACACTGTGATCGTCCATGCCTTCGACGTGCCTCAAGGGGGATCGCAGCCCTTCGCTCTGGTGGCGTCCGGGGATGACCTGCGAGAGGTCGCTCCGCCGGAGCAGCACATCGTTTACTTGCCGTTGGTGCTCAAGAATCAATGAGAGTATCCAGCGCCAAGAGTTAGGCCTGCTGCCGAGGGGGCGGGAGCTGTTTTAGCAACCACTTACTCAACAAATCTATGAGAAAAATAGAAAAGGGGGACCGAACATGTTGGATCTGATTGTTCTGCTCATCTTCGGTGCAATCGTTGGGTGGCTCGCCAGCATTGCTGTGGGGCGCAACAAAGAGATGGGCTGCCTGGCCAATACCGTGGTTGGTATCCTGGGCGCCATTGTCGGCGGCCTTATAGTACGCTTCCTGGGCCTGGGTGGGCCGCGAGTGGTCGGGCTAAACTTGTACAGCATCGTCGTGGGTGTTCTGGGTGCAGTGGCGCTGCTCCTTGGATTGGGTCTGTTCAAGGACTAGGTCGCCTGGAGCTGAACTGCGGTTGGCTGAGCTTGACAAAATCCGAAGGTCAGTGTATAAAGGGAGAAGCTGGTCAATAGGCTTTCTTGCTGCCTGCATAAGAACAAGGAGGATGAAAGTGAACAAGCGTATTCTGTTTTCCATCGGGCTGATCGTTCTGGCGCTCAGTTCTTGCACCGTCGGCTCGCGCAGAGTCGTCACCGAAGACGTGAAAGTGAGTGGCTTTGACCAGGTCAACTTCAGCAGAGACTTTGGAAGTCGAGCACTCTGGGGCAGGCAAGTGTGAGTTCGCCGGACAAGTGCGGAGGCAAGAGGTTCGCCTCACTGGAGCGGGCGAGCATAACGCTGCTGATCTGGAGAGCGAAAGCGTCGAGGTCGAACTCAGCGGTGTGGGTAAGGCTACTGTTTGGGCGACTGAGGCTCTGGACATCCAGCTCAGCGGTGTTGGCAACGTGAGTTACTACGGTGATCCAAGAGTCACTCAGAATGTGAGCGGTGTTGGAAAGGTGAAGAGCCTGGGCAGTCACTAAGGCATCTTGCCTTTGAGGAGCGGGACAGGTTCTTGCAGTTGCGAGCGTTCTTGGTTGAGAGCAGCCAGACAGGCTGAGAAAGGAGGTGCCCCCGGTTCATACTTGCCGAAGTGTGTGATACGAAGGCGCTACATCAATAAGTGATTTTCAAGAAGAAGCAAGTAAATAGTTAATGAGGGAGGAAATCATGTCTGAACAACCACACAACGACAAGAACGAAAAGGACGAAAAAGACAGAGGGGATAGCTGGGACGAGAAGTGGCGCCGCGATCCGATTGATGCTGCTGGGTGGGCCCTTATCCTCATCTGGGCCGGGCTGGCGCTGATCGCGGACAACCTGGGCTATCTGGACCGCTTCGACACGAGGCTGGACACCTGGGGACTGATCTTCGCCGGGGCCGGGGTGATCGTGCTCTTGCAGGTACTCATTCGCCTGCTCGTGCCGGCCTACCGTCGGCCAATACTGGGTAGCGTCATTTTTGCCGTGATCCTGCTGGGCATTGGCCTGGGGGATCTGGTGGGCTGGAGCATGATCTGGGCCGTGGGCCTGATCGTCATCGGCGCGGCCTACCTGCTTCGAGGCCTTCTCCGAGGCGGCGGCTAATCGGTAAGCACCTCGACAAGAGCCTTGCGAAGGGTTCTGAACCTTCGCAAGGCTCGTCAGAAAAGAACTACTAGGCCTATCGGGAGGAGAGGCGGATTTTTTCCCGATTGCAGTTCGTACAGGTATAGTCTATCTTGCCCTCTTTGGGGTCGCGTGGTGGGCTATCTACAAAGGCTCTACGCGGATTCGTGGGGTAAGAGGCCAGACCTCCGAGGTTTCTAGGGCC
>CAZGKH010000061.1:0-13601 GCA_964525665.1 uncultured Anaerolineae bacterium
GTTAACTAATGTTTTGTCCCCTTGCTCAGAGTAACGTGTTTCTTGGGAGGAGCGGAGCGACGAAGCAATCTCCAAGCAGCTAGGGGATTGCTTCGTCGCAAACAGCACGCCTCGCAATGACACCAGTCGTGGTTTGTTTCTTAGCAGCGGTTTTTGCGAAGCAATCCCCACTGTCGTTGGGAGCAATCGTTGCGAAGCGATCCCCGAATCGGCGGTTGGGGATTGCTTCCCTTCGACAGGCTCAGGACAGGCGGCACAAGAAACTGTGCCTCGCAATGACACCTGAACGTTTACGAAAAGGCTAGACCTCCGAGGCCTGCAGGACCTCGGAGGTCTTTAGGCTATTGCTGACGTGAGAGTTTGTAGAAGTATTCGGCGCCGTAAGCAGGGTTCGTCACTGCCCCCACGACGTCGGCCCGCCGGGTGATGCGCGAGCTGATGTCGGCGTAGAAGATGGCTGCCGCGTCGTCGAGGAGTATCTGCTGAACCTCGCCGTACTTTCTGATCGCCTCCTCGCGGTCGGTCGCTTCCAGGACCATGGCCTCGTCGAGCAGAGCGTCCATCTCAGGATTCGAGTAGTGCGACAGGTTGAACAGGGTGGGGTCTTCGGTGCGGAACAGGCCATAGATCCAGTCGTTGGGGGTGGGGTAGGTGGGCCACCAGGTCATAGATTGCAGATTGGGCGCGGTATCCGGGTTCTTGGCCTCTTCCCAGATGGTGGTCCACGGTCCAGGCTTGAGTTCCACTTCGACGCCGATCTCGGCCAGGTTTTGCTGCAGCAGCAGGACGGCGTTCTCGTACTCGGCCGAGGTGCCGATGTAGGCGATGTCTAGCTTGAGATCCTCTGGCCCGTACGCGGACTGTGCCAGCAGTTCTTTGGCCTTGTCGAGGTTGAATTCGTAGAGATTCAGGTTGTCGTTGTGACCCCACATGGTCTTGGGGATGATGCCCTCGGCCACGGTGGCCATGCCGTTGTAGATGTCGTTGACCACCGTCTCATAGTCCCAGGCGTAGCTGATAGCCTGGCGCACCAGCAGATCGTCCGTCGGCGGCTTTTGGACGTTGATCAGGAACTGCGAGTTCATCCAACTGGGCACAATGACCACGCTAATGTCCGGGTTAGCCTGCAGCCCTTCCAGCGAGTCAATGGGCACCAGCGTGGCCCGGTCGGCCTCACCGCTTTCGAGCATCTGTACCTGGGTGGACTTTTCCAGGACGGTTTTCAGGATGACTTTGCTAAAGTGGTGACCCTCCCAGCCGCCCCAGTAATCGTCGTATTTGACCAGCACGGTCTGCTGATCCGGCTCCCAGCTTTCCGCCATGTACGGGCCGGTGCCGGCATCGTGGCCCTCCATGAACCAGTCGCTACCCTTCTCTGCCGCCGTGGGCGAAAAGATGTAAGCCTGGTACTGCGAAGAAGCGATCAGGTCCAGGGGCGCGGCGTAGCTCAGGTGAAAGACGACCGTGTAATCGTCTACGACCTCGATTTCGCTCACGGCCCCCCAGATCCAGGCCGCCCCGCCGCCCATCTCCACGGTACGCTCGATGGAGTACTTGACCGCTTCGGCGTTAAAGGGCGTGCCGTCGTGGAAGGTGACGCCCTTCCGCAGGTGGAAGGTCCAGGTCAGGCCATCGTCCGAAGACTCCCAGGACGTAGCCAGGGCCGGCGTGAACAACTCCTCGCTGCCCGGCGGGTTGTACCACAGCAGTGGCTCGTAGACGTTGTACAGGAACCAGATCTCCAGCGAAAAGGCGGAGGACGGGTCCCAGTCGGCAAAGTCGGAGTACATGGCCACGACGTAGGTGCCATCGTCAACAAAAGGGACGCCTACCGTCGGCGCGACGTACTTCGCCGCTTCCTCGGCACTGGGGATGAGGAGCTTCCAGCCAGGATGGATCAGGTTGGGGTTCTCGATGTAGGCGAAGCTGGAATCTTGATCATGCTTGGCGTTAGTAGCGCCGAAGATGGCCCAATAGGCCGGGCCGCTGCCCAGGTACTTCTCCGCCAGGGTCCAGAGGTTGTCCCCCAGCTTGACCGTGTAGGTCATCTCCTCCTGGGCCGGCGGAGCAGCGCTGGCCGCGCTCACCCCCAGGCTCAGCAACACGGCGATCACTAGAAACAAGTTGATCAGCGTCTTCTTAGACATTCTTACCTCCTTAGTTGAGTTGATATCTCCCGGAAAGTCTTTGAAACTGCTCCCAGCCCCCGTCCCCGGGGGCGTCGCTGGCGAAATCAAGCCGCAAGATCCGCCCCGCGGACGGGGCTCCGAGCACTCTCCGAGAGAGATAGAACTTGGCTTACAATCCGGCGATTACACGATAATAGCTGCATCACCTCCTTCTTCCAACCTCCAACTTCCAACCTCCAATTCAGCTCTTGTCCGACGATTTGATCCTTTCCTCCGAAATACACCAATCCGCGATGGATGTCTCCACGCGGGGGACGACAGCCGTGCGCGTGTGACGGATGCCGGGGAGCTTGCCCAGCTTCTCAGTGAGGAACTCGTACATCTTATCCGTGGACTCGAAATAGGCTTGTACGCTGACATCTTGATCGCCCGTTGAACAGCCCACGTAGCCGACCTCCTCAAACTGGGCGATAGTTTCGGCTACCTCATTGATGCACGAAATATCCACCTGACAATGGATATCGGCAATAACGTTGTAACCGAGCGCCTGGGGCACGACGAGCGCGATCACCTCAATAACGCCCGACTCAATAAGCCGGTCTATACGATATTGAACCGTGCGGTCCACCAGGCCAAGTTCACGAGCCACCGCCGCACTGGACTTGCGTCCCTCGCGCATCAAACATCTGACAATATCTCGATCTATTGCATCCAACTTTATGGTCATAAATCTACTCGTCCTTGTATGGAGCTTGTGAAGAGTTTTCAAGTATGGTTTGCTAAATACACACTAACATTATATCATATATTGCGAAAAAAGTCAAGGTTCTTGCAGAAATTTGCGAAATCAGAAAAGACACTTCTGCTTTGACGGCCACGCGCCCGTCACCGAGGTGATAGAATTGGTCACCTGACCAAGAAAAAGATTAGACACCTGTCCAATACGAAAATCCCCCAGAGGGCCATTGCGTCGGGGGGGCTTTTGTTGTATAATTGGTCTAGTACTCGACTCTAAGGCCCGTCCTCGGGCCGCCCGGGGACGGGCGGATGAGCTATGCTGTGATCTACTGAAATTGATTAGCCCGTGACATGTCTGCCTTCTGTCAGCCGTACGTCATGCAAACTTGAAGGCTTTATGGTAAAATATGACTGGTAAAGGAGTCTCCAACTATGCACACAATCGAAGTTTCCCACGTCGCCAAATCGTTTGGCAGCACCCAGGCCGTGGTTGACGTATCCTTCGACGTCGAGCGCGGTGAGATCTTCGGCCTGCTCGGCCCCAACGGCGCGGGCAAGACCACCACCATCCGCCTGATGCTGGACATCTTCAAGCCGGAGCGCGGCACGGTGTCCATCCTGGACGGGCCGATGACCGAGGAGAAGAAGGAGCGCATTGGATACATGCCAGAAGAGCGTGGCCTGTATCAAGACGCTCCCCTGGAGCGCTGCCTGCTCTACCTGGCTTCCCTGAAAGGTGTTTCCTCCGCTGAAGCTCGCCAACGCCTGGGCGCGCTGCTGGAACGCTTCGACCTGGCCGTCCACAAAAGCAAGAAGGTCAAGGAACTTAGCAAAGGCATGCAGCAAAAGGCGCAGATCATCAATACCATCATCCATCGCCCAGAACTGGTCATCATTGACGAGCCCTTCGCCGCCCTCGACCCCATCAACACCCAACTGGTCAAGGATCTGATGCGGGAGCTGCGCCAGCAGGGGGCCACGATCCTCATGTCCACCCACCAGATGCGCCAGGTCGAGGAGTTGTGCGACCGCATCTTACTAATTGACGATGGGAAGGACATGCTCTATGGCAACCTGGACGGCATCCGCCGCCGCTACTCCGGCCACGCCGTGCTGGTGCGCGCTGCGGGCGAACTCCCAACGGTGGCCGGAGTGGAACAGATTTCGCCCCACAATAGCGACTTCAAGCTAACCCTGGCCCAGGGCGCCACCCCTCAGGATGTGCTGCGCGCTCTGATGGCTCAAGACGTGGTCCTGGAGAAATTCGAGATCGCCATCCCCACCCTAGACGAGATTTTCATCCGTGTGGTGGAGGAAGGAGACGCCTGACCCGTTCGGCCAGGTCTCCGACCTCAGCCGAGACGGGCTCGGTCGGAGACCCCGCCCAACGGTGGGGGCTGTTCGGCCAGGTCTCTGACCGGCGCCGTGAGCTCGGTCGGAGACCTTGCCCAACGGTGGGCGCTGTTCGGCCAGGTCTCTGACCGCAGCCGTTGGGGCTCGGTCGGAGACCTCGCCCAACGAGGAGACCTCGCCCAACGAGGAGACCTCGCCCAACGAGGTAGAAGAAGGAGATGCATAATGTCCAAACTCTGGCTGGTCGCCAAATACGAATACGTGCGGAACGTCTTCAAAAAGAGCTTCATCTTTGCTACCCTCAGCATGCCCTTGATCCTTGCTTTTTCCATCGGAATTGGCTGGCTCATCGAGTCCATGGAGAATAACGACGCCCCGGTCGGCTACGTAGACCAGGCGGGTTTCCTGGCCGATCCCATCCTCGCGCCGAAGAGAGCCGCTTCACCCAACGATCCTGGCGTGTCGGACCTGGTACCTTTGATTCCCTATCAGACGGAGGAAGAAGCCCAAGAGGCATTGGAGTCGAAAGCCATCCAGGCATACTACGTTGTGGCGGCGGACTATCGCCAGACCAATCATGTCAAGCTGGTGTACCTCGAGCCGCCCGGCAACAACGTCCCTCGTCAATTCTGGGATTTCATGCAGATCAACAAGATAACCGACGTGCCACCAGACCTTGCCCGCCGGGCGGTGGCCGGCAGCAACTTGATCGTACGCTGGCCGGACGATTGGCCTGGGGGTGGCCGTGAATTCTCCGCGCGGACATTCCTGAACAACCTTTTGCCGTTCTTCATAGGCCTGGGCTTCCTGATACTGCTCTTTATGAGTTCGGGCTATCTGACCCAGGCTGTGGCCACGGAGAAAGAGAGCCGCACCATGGAGATCGTAGTTACCTCCATATCGCCCGGTCAATTGATCGGCGGCAAGGTGCTGGGCATCATCGCTATGACTCTCACCCAGGTCGTTGCCTGGATCGTTTTCGCAGCCCTGGCGATGCTTATCGGTAGTCGCTACCTGAGCATCGGCATGCTACAAAACCTGAGCATTGATCCTCGAATCATCGTCACCATGCTGGCTATCGCCGCCCCTACCTATGTCATGATCGCAGCGCTGATGACGGCCGTTGGGGCAACGGTGGCCGAGGGTCAGGATGCCCAGCAGGTGGCGGGGCTTTTCAGCCTGCCCGTCATGGCGCCTGTTTGGCTTGGCGCCCTAATCATAGAAAACCCCAACAGCCCCTTGGCTATCGGTTTGAGCCTCTTCCCACCCACGGCCCTGACTACATTCGCCATGCGTATCATGTCTATGCCGATACCGTTCTGGCAGATCGCTGTCAGCGTGACGCTCCTGGTTCTGTCCGCAGGGGGAGCGGTGTGGTTGGCCGCACGTATCTTTCGCCTGGGGATGCTCCGTTATGGAAAGCGCCTGGGTTGGCGTGAGCTTTTTCAGGGTGAAGCATCAAACGTCGAGCGTCAAACGTCGAGAAAATGGGGGAAATCATGAAAAAGACACTGTTGGTTCTCCGCAACGAGATCATCACCGCCGTCACTCGCAAGTCGTTTATGTTCATCGCCTTTGGCATCCCGTTGATTGCCGTCGTGGTTTTCCTGGGCGCTTCGGTTTTGCAAAGCTGGGACAATCGTCACGCCCTCGGCTCGCCCGGAAGCGGAGGCGAAACCAGTGACTCGAACCAGCCTGAGCTCCAGGTCGAGGGATACGTTGATCACAGTGGACTGATCAAGGCCATCCACGAAAGCGTCCCGGAGGGCATCCTGGTGGCCTACCCTGACGAGGCCAGCGTGCGTCAAGCATTAAACGATGGGGAGATTGCCGCCTATTATGTCATCCCTGCGGATTACGTCGAGAGCGGCGACCTGATCTACATCAATCCAGACTACAACTGGACCGCGTCGAAAGGGCAGGCGTGGGTCATGCGCCAGACGCTCACGGCCAACCTTCTGGGCAACGAAGCTGAGCGGATCCAACGGTTCTGGAACGTGATGGATGTCGAGGTGAAGGCCCTGGCTCCCAGCCAAAAACGTGACCTCGACAACCCGGCGACGTTCGCCTTGCCCTACGGCACCATGTTGCTCTTGTACCTGGTCATCCTCATGTCGGCCAGCCTGTTGCTGAATAGTGTGACCATAGAGAAGCAGAATCGAGTGATGGAGATCCTGATGCTGTCCGTCAGGCCCAGGCAACTACTGACTGGCAAGATCATCGGGCTGGGAATCACGGGCCTGCTCCAGACCCTGATCTGGTTCGCGACGGGCTACACGCTGTTGCGGCTAGGTGGTCGCACCTTCGACCTACCGCCCGGCTTTGAACTCCCACCCTCAATCCTGGCGTGGGGAATCGTGTTCTTCCTGCTGGGCTACGCTGTGTACGCCAGCCTGATGGCCGCTCTGGGCGCGCTGGTGCCTAACTTGAAAGAGGGCTCCCAGGCGACTATCCTGGTTATCTGGCCTACGATCGTCCCCATGCTTCTGATGGCCATCCTGATCCAGCAGCCTCATGGAGCCCTTGCCACCGGGTTAAGCCTGTTTCCCCTGACTGCCCCGATGACGATGATGCTGCGCTTGGCGGCTGGTGGTGTGCCACTATGGCAGATACTGCTGGCGGTGGGCTTGCTGTTGATCACTGTCTACTTCATCATCCGCGCGGTCGCCAGCGTTTTCCGCGCCCAGTATCTGCTATCTGGGCAGCCCTTCTCTGCGAAACGCTTTTTCGGTGCGCTGCTGGGGCGAGCATAGAACAGCATTAAAACAGCGGTTGAACCCGCCTGTGGTGGGAGCGTTCGTACCTCCAGAGGTGGGTTCAATCGCTTTTCCCTTTTTCACAACACACTCGCACAGGGGGTGCTAACATGCTCAATAGACCATATCTCAAGCTGCTGTTGATCCTATGCATTGTGATTGTTTTCCTCACCGGTTGCGCTGGGACGACACCGGAATCACAGTCCCATTGGCCCACTGAGGGCTGGCCGACCTCTACCCCTGAGGAGCAGGGGATGGACTCGGAAGTGTTGGCCGATATGCTGGGCGTTATCCAGGAAGAGGACTACGACGTTGACAGTGTGGTGGTTGTCCGCAACGGATATATGGTGGTGGATGCCACGGTGTATCCATTTGAGCCCGGCGCAAGGCACATCATCTACTCCTGTACCAAGAGCGTCATCTCAGCGCTGGTCGGCATCGCCATTGATAAGGGCTACGTCGAGGGCGTGGATCAACCCGTCCTAGACTTTTTCCCGGAGTGGACTGCGGCCAGTCTTGATGCAGACAAAGAGGCGATGACGCTAGAGCATGTTTTGACCATGTCCACTGGTCTGAAATGCCGGGACTCGTACCTGTACGACTGGCGAGGCCTCGATCAGATGAGGCAAAGTCAGGACTGGGTTCAGTTCGTGCTCGATTTGCCGATGGCGGAAGAGCCCGGCACCCGGTTTGAATACTGCAACGGAGCCTCGTTTCTCCTCTCGGCCATCATCCAGGAAACGACGGGCATGAGCGCTCTCGCGTTCGCCAATGAACATCTTTTCGGGCCTTTGGGTATTACAGATGTGCAATGGCTGTCTAATCCACGAGGGATAACCATCGGGTGGAGTGACCTTTATATGACGCCCCACGACATGGCGAAGATCGGTTATCTCTACCTGAACGAGGGTCTATGGGATGGCGAGCAGGTGGTGCCTGCCGAGTGGGTAGAGGCATCAACGCGCGAGCACATCTCCTCCACCCTTGAGGATGGCTACGGGTACCAGTGGTGGACTGATGACTCGGGCTTCTACATGGCGCTGGGCTATGCAGGGCAGTTCATCTTCGTCGTGCCCGACAAGGACATGGTGGTGGTCTTTGTCAGCGACCTGAGCGACAATGACTTCTACAATCCTCAGAGGTTGCTAGATGACTTCATCATCCCAGCGGCCAAATCAGCCTCACCACTGTCCGACAATCCCGATGGCGTGGCGCTGCTCGAATCCCGTACTGAAGCCCTGGCGAATCCATAAAAGCCGCTGAGGCTCCTTGAGTTGCCGTCTCAGAACCGCGGATAGGCAGGAAAGCGTGGATCAACAGCGCCAAATCCGCGTGTTCCTGCTGATCCGTGGTTCTGGACAGCCAAGGCATGAGCCGGAATCGCCTTCTTCGGCGTGATTGAGGTCGCTAAACATTCTCTATTTGTGGTTAATTTCAAGAGGAGGAGTATCAATATGCCCAACCGCTATAAAGTGATTGCCACGCTGACAATCGTTCTAATTTTGGTCGTCGGTTGTGGGAGAGCCCAACCCACAGCTACACCTGTGCCAAGCCCCATTCCCACGCCCACTGCACCCCACCCATTCGACACAGCCTGGGATGACCGCGCCATCTTCCGCCACGGGCTTATTGAGGCGGAACAGGAAGTGCTCGACCGATTACCCGGCGCGAGCGTATACCATATTGACTTGCAGATTCCCGACGACCTTCTTTTTCTGACAGGCCATGAGGAAGTTCGCTACACCAACCGGGAGGATGAATCCCTCGCCGAGGTATACTTCCGCCTTTTTCCCAACACAGCCGGTGGTAAAGCAACGGTGTCTGCGGTCAAGGTAGACAGCCAGGATGTACAGCCTGTTTACGAATTCCACGATAGCGCGCTCCGGGTGCCGCTGCCGATGGCTTTACAGCCTGGTGAACAGGTGGTCATCCAGATGGACTTCGAGGTAGAAGCGCCCCTGGACATGGCCGGCAACTATGGCCTGTTTGGCTACTTCGACGGCGTGTTGGCGTTGGACGAATTCTCCCCGGTCATCCCCGTCTACGACGACGAGGGCTGGAACGTGGAAACTCCACCTCCGAATGGGGACGTGACCTACTTCGACGTCAGCTTCTACCTGGTGCGCGTGGCCGCGCCCGCCAACCTGACAATCGTTGCTTCAGGAGTCGAAGTCGGTGGCGAGCGCGAGGCAGGCAACCAAATCCTGACCTTTGCCGCTGGCCCCGCTCGCGAGTTCTACCTTGTTGCCAGCGAGAACTTCACTGTGATCAGCGAGACGGTGGGGGAGACAAAGATTAACAGCTACACTTTTCCAGAGTGGACCGACGGAGCGAAACTGGCTGCGCGGTCCGCAGCAGATGCGCTGACGAGTTACAACCAAAGGTTCGGCGCCTATCCGTACACCGAATTCGACATTGTGAGTACGCCCATGCTGGCCCTGGGCATGGAGTACTCTGGTGCGACGGCCATAGCGCTTGATCTTTATGGCCCGAACAAGAAGGTTTCAGGATTGCCATACCCAATAGTCCTCGAAAGCACCGTAGCCCACGAGGTGGCTCATGAGTGGTTCTACAGCGTTGTCGGCAACGATCAGATAGACGAACCCTGGCTCGATGAGGCGCTGGCTCAGTATCTCACCGGGCTCTACTACCTGGATACTCATGGTGAGGGTGCCGCACGGGATTACCGCAGTTCGTGGGATAGTCGCTGGGACCGCGTTGATCGGGCCGACATCCCCATCGGCATGTCCACAGGAGCCTATGCGGATAACGAATACAGCGCGATTGTCTACGGTCGCGGCCCGCTTTTCGTTGCTGCGCTGGCAAAGGAGATGGGGCAGCAGCCATTTGACGAGTTCCTGCGCGATTATTACCAGACTCACAAATGGGGCATCGGCACAGGCGATGCGTTCAGGCATCTGGCCGAACAGCACTGCCAGTGCGACTTGACTGCTTTATTCGAAGAGTGGGTTTACGAAAAATGAGCGACGACTACAGCGACGTGGATATGACTACGATATTTGAGAATATGGGGAAAACGTGGTAAGATTATGACGCTGGAGACGCGCTGTCTACATCGTCAGTGAAAACACCATGCCAGGAGGCCCCAAAAATGGAACGGTATCGCGTACCACCCAACGGTCAGATTGACTTGAGCCAGTGGGATCCGAGCGACAAGAGCGCGTTTCCTGGGAAAAAACGGGAAGCGCGAGACGCGCTGAAGACGTTGAACGAGCGCCTGGAGGAGATGCAGGAACTGCTCTATGCTGAACATAAGCACAAAGTGCTGGTCGTATTGCAGGCCATGGATACCGGCGGCAAAGATGGCACCATTCGCCACGTATTTGAGGGCGTGAATCCCCAGGGCGTGAAGGTGGCCAACTTCAAAGTCCCCACGCCGAAGGAACTGGCCCACGACTACCTGTGGCGAGTCCACAAGAAGGTACCGGCCAAGGGCCAAATCGTCATTTTCAACCGCAGCCACTACGAGGACGTTTTGGTGGTGCGGGTACATAACCTGGCGCCGCCAGAAGTGTGGGGTCGGCGGTACGATCATATCAACGACTTCGAACGGATGTTGGCCGATGAGGGTACGACGATCCTCAAGTTCTTCCTGCACATAGACCTGGACGAGCAGAAAGAGCGACTGCAAGCTCGACTGGACGAGCCGCACAAGCGCTGGAAGTTCAAATTGGGAGACCTGGAGGAGCGCAATCTGTGGCCGGACTACATGCGGGCCTACGAAGACGCCCTCAGCAAGACCAGCACCGAATGGGCTCCCTGGTACATTGTCCCGGCCAATCGCAAGTGGTGCCGCAACCTGGTGGTGGCTACTGTCTTGGTGGAGACCCTGGAGGGGCTGAACATGACCTACCCTCAGCCAGAGGAGCGTCTGAAGGAGGTAGTGATTGAGTGAAAAATGATCGCTGGCTTGACTTGCTCGAGACATGGTGTATAATCTTGTCTACCAACACATAACACAGGAGGGTGGTACTATGAAAGCGCACGAGGTTGACTACCAAGTTTTTGGCGATGATCTCCAGTTTGTGGAGATCGAACTGGACCCTGGCGAGACGGTGATCGCAGAGGCCGGGGTGATGATGTACATGGAGGACGGCATCGGTTTCGAGAGCAGGATGGGGGATGGCTCCAAGCCGAAGGCTGGCTTCATGGATAAACTGGTGAGCGCTGGGAAGCGGGCCATCACCGGCGAGTCGCTGTTTCTGACTCACTTCACCAACGCCGCGCCCCAGGGCAAGCGGCACGCCGCCTTCGGAGCGCCCTACCCGGGCAAGATCATTGCCATTGACCTGGATGATACGAATGGCGAGTTGATCTGCCAGAAGGATTCCTTCCTATGCGCGGCGATGGGTACTGAGCTGAGCATCGCCTTCAGCAAGAGGCTAGGAACCGGGCTCTTCGGCGGAGAGGGCTTCATTCTCCAACGGCTCCGTGGCGACGGCATGGTTTTCGTCCACGCCGGCGGCACCATCGTAGAGAAGTCCCTCAACAACGAGAAGATTCTGGTAGATACCGGGTGCATCGTCGCGTTCGAGAACACCATAGACTACGACATCGAGCGGGCGGGCAACCTGAAGTCTATGATCTTCGGTGGTGAGGGGCTGTTCCTGGCGACCCTGCAGGGGACCGGCCGCGTTTGGCTCCAATCGCTGCCCTTCTCCCGCCTGGCAGACCGCATCCTAGAATTCGCGCCCAGGGCGGGCGGGAAGGACATGGGTGAAGGTTCGATTGTAGGTGGGGCGATCAGGTTTTTGCAGAAGTAGCAAATCTTGGTACCTTATCGACCAAATCCTTGCACAACAAGCAAGGACTCTAGAACGCACTTTTCATCTGCCACGAATTTCACGAATTAACACGAAAAAGAAAAAATTAGTGAAAATTCGTGCAATTCGTGGCAAAAAGTCTTGTGGTTCTGGCTTGTCCAGATTAGGACCAGATACCGAAAGGGGCTCCGAGAGCGCTCAAAGCCTCGGAGACCTTTTTCTTTATAACCCGCTTCCGCTTGCCCCAGACGACAGCCTTCGTGACAGTCTGGATTGTCAAGGTCTCCCTACACCGATTGTCAAACTTTCCTGACAGACAAAAGTTGCAGTCTATGGTAGGATATGGGTAGCACTGTAAGAGTGCACGGTGCAACAACGCCCCAGGCAGAAGGGAGCCTCTCATGCCAACAACAATCTTAATCGTCGAAGACCACGACGCCGTGCGCAGGTCGCTGCGAGACTGGTTGGAGGTAGAGTTTCCTCAGTGTCGCGTGATTGAGGCTGTCAGCGGTGAGGAAGCCATCGCTCTGGTCCGAACCGAATCGCCGCGCTTGGTGGTCATGGACATCGGCCTGCCGGGGATGAGCGGCATTGAGGCTACGCGACAGATCAAAGCTGCTTTGCTGTCCGCGCAAATTGTGATGCTGACCGTGTACGAGGACGACAGCTACCGCGCCGACGCGGCGGCAGCGGGTGCCACCGCCTACGTGCCGAAGCGAACGATGCAAACCGAGCTCATACCCACGCTGGCTGCGCTGCTCGCCAACGACCATGACGGAGAGGAGGTGAGAAATGGAGCTTCCCTGCGATAGAAGTCCAAAGAACCCAAGACACCTTAGAAAGGGGATACCATCATGAAGAAAGTGCGATTGCTGATAGCATTACTTGGCGGCGCGATTGCCGGCGTGATTGCCGGCCTCATCTTGCCCGCCGAGTGCCGCGCGAAACTCTCTCGACCGCTCGGGAACTTGATCGGGCGGATGGAAGGGCGTATGCCAGACGGGTGACCTTGAAAGATCATCTGCTCTGGCGTGCTCCAGACACTGGAACAGAACGTGCAGCTTCCCGCCCTTTTGCAGGAACAGCAGTAGAAATGGACGGGACACCGAACTCTGTTGGGCAAGGTCTCCTGACCGTCGCCAGCTTGGGCTCGGTCAGAGACCCTGTACTGTCCGTGGGGGTCGCTCATCGTCTTGCTGGCGAGCGGGGTGCTGGCGTTTGGGCTGGCGGTCTATCTCTTCAACTGGGACAGGCGCAACACCACGCAGCGTGGGCATCCTCTGCTGGCATTGCTGGCCTTGCTGCCCTACGCCGTCGGGATGATCTTGCTGTAGTGACCACCAGGACACCGCCCTGCATCCTTCGCCCACCGGCAGCGGTCGAGGTGAAGGAAGCGGGGCGGCGGGCGTTTTGCCCTGAGCGGCTCGACGACTCAACTGGCCCCGAGGCTCTGGGGTCGTGTTTGCGGCGCGTGATTTGCGAAGGGATGATAAGGAGGGAAAGCCATCTGTGTTAACCGCGCAGGTGGCTTTTTTGCTATTGCCAAACGAGGTGAATCATGATATACTATGCTTGAAGCAAAAAAAGGGGTTACAGAGTGACGGCTCCGGCAATCCCAACATCTGCTCTTGATGGCCCAAGAGACGGACTCTATTAGACCACGCACCGGGGAGGTTCCTGAATGCCAGCTAACAACACCGACATCGAAAAACGACTCTGGGATGCCGCCGATGAGCTGCGGGCGAACTCGAGGCTCAAGGCGTCTGAGTACTCCATCCCCGTGCTAGGGCTGATCTTCCTGCGCTACGCGGGCCACAGGTTCACCAAAGCCAAGCAGGTGA
>CAZGKH010000062.1:0-13528 GCA_964525665.1 uncultured Anaerolineae bacterium
GCCCATCGCCGCCACCCCGCCGGAGGGGACCCCGCTGGAGTTCAACTGGACCACCCCTCGCCGCACTGATGTTCTGTCCGAGATCACCTCCGTGCTGGGGCGCATCGGCGAGGCACGGGCGAGGGCCGGCGACCCCGCCACCATCCAGGCCAGTGTCGTCCTGCAGGGCCGTCCGACGCCACCCGACGAGTCATGGGAGATACCGTTGACAGTGGAACTGCTCAACCCAACCACTGGCACCACGCTGCAGGTCTTCGGGGTCACCACCGACGACCAGGGCCGCTTCACCATCGAGGGAGTGACGCCCGGCAGCTACGACCTGCGGGTCAAAGGGATGCACACCCTGGCCAACCGCTGGTCTGATCTGACGCTCGTGGCTGGCGACAACGCCGTGGACGTGGGAGAGCTTCTGGAGGGTGATGCCGACAACGATAACGACGTGGACGGCAGCGACGCCTCACTGGTCAACCTGGCCTTCGGCAGCGTCCCTGGCGACGCCAACTGGGACCCGCGCACCGACTTCAATGAGGACACGGTGGTGAACGGCGTAGACATGGGCCTCCTGGCCGCCAACTTCGGCCTAATTGGCGACATCGAAATCAGTCCTACGTCTCACGTCCCAAGTCCTACGTCCCACGCATCACGTTTGACGTTTGATGTTTCACGTTTCACGTTCCACGCCACTCGAAACTCGAAACTCGAAACCCGAAACTCGCAGCCCATCACCATCACCTTCTCCCCTGTCCCCATCACCGCGGACGTGGACGACATCTTCACCGTGGACGTGGTGATCCAGGCTGGGGCGCAGCCGGTGGACACCGTGGAGGCCCACATCTACTTTCCGGCTGGGGTATTGCAGGTGGTGGATGCGAGCGGTGACCCAGCGACAGTGGTGGAGGGCGGCACTGACTTCGACATGGAGCTGACCAACAGCGCGGACAACAGCGCGGGCACCATCCATTACGCGGCCACCATGCTGGGCAGTTCGCTCAGCGGCGACATCACCGTGGCCACCATCCGCTTCAAGGCCATCGCTCCCACCATGGGAAGCTGGTTGCGCTTCCAGGTCTGGCCGCCCGAGAAGACCGACGTGACCTACCTGGGCCAGTCAGTGCTGACTGCCTGGCCTGCGGCTGCGGTCACCGTCGAGGGATACCCAAAGATCTACCTGCCCCTGATCCTAAAGAGCTACTCCTGAAGCAAGCGTTCAAGTGGATGATAGGGGCGACCCGCCAACGTGCCAGGCACTTGCGAATAGCCGAGCGAGCGATCTCACCTGGCTTGTAGGACAAGTTGGCAACTTGTCCCATTGAAAGTGCCTGGCACGTGAACGCTGACCTCCTGAAACCTGATTCGTCCGGACGTAAACATCCGAGCGCAAAAGGCAAAGCCCTTCCGGCTCAAAACCAGCCTCAGCAGAGGGCCGGCAGCCCGAACCGAGCGGTTTAGCGCCCAGCAATCGAGTAAACAGTCTCGAGTTTTGCGATGACTTGACGTAGCGGGCTAACTGTGGCATAACATGGTCAATCTTTGCTAATGGAGGTGTGACCATGCGTTTGCCTATCGTTCAATTCCCGAGCATCGTCGTTAACAACTTGATGCACTTCGCTCCAGTTTTTGCTACCGACGAGCAAGTCAAGCACTTCTGCGAGTACGTGACTGGCTTGATCGCCGGTGACAAAGCCACCATTGCGGCCATCAATGCTTTGTTCCTTAACAAGAACGATCAGAGTGCGCTCAACAAGTTCTTGGTTCAGGCCGTTTGGGACGAACAAGAACTGAATCGTCGGCGCATCCACTTGGAATTGGCGCGGCTCCATCGCCGCCCGGTGAGCTCGAAAGCGGGTCGGCTCATTATCGACGACACGCTGGCTCATCACACCAAGTGTTCCATGGACCTGAGCAAGTTGCCCAACTTCTACACCACCAACCGTAAGGACTGGGAATGCAAGCGCATTCTGACTACCTATTGCGACCGCTGGCCTACCGACACCTTCAACGAAGACGTCAAGGAGAACCTGGGCTTTGAAGAGTATCAGCTACGGCGATTGCAGGGTATCAGGCGACACTGGTACTTGTCTTTCGTAGCGTATTCCCTTCTCGGTGACCAAGGACTACCAGGACGGTCACGTTGGGCGGTAAGAGGCCAGTACGAATCAACTGGTCAGCGGTGCCGAGCGGTCGTGGATGAACTGTTGGGCTATCTGGTCCGTTGGATTGCTCAGCAGTTACAGCAAGGAGGCTCACCTGAGCCAATCCTGCAAACGCTGCTAGCCTGATAGGCAAAGCAGCTATTCACCTTGCAGATGCCGGGCAGGTCGGGTGAACAACCTTGTACTTGGCTGGCTATTTGTGGTTGGTTACTGACCGCACTAAGTCAATTGCCAGCATGTTGAGCCATGTCTATCGCAAAACTCGAGTAAACAGTATCAACACGCATGGAGGGACTGCCCCTGGAGGAGGAAGCATGAAAAGCCAAACCTCATCCCTGTTTCGCTTTGCCGGCATCATCGCCGCTTTCACCATTGTCCTGGTCTCCATTGTCCTGAGCGGTTGCACAGCCACCCTAGGCGGAGAGACGCCGACACAGGGGGTACTACCCACGGAGCAACCTCCGCCGACCCAGCCTCCAGCATCCCCTGCCCCGCCTGAGGTCACCCAGGTCACCGTCCGGCGCGATCTCGAGTACGCCCGCTATACCCTCGACGGGGAAACGCACCCCCTTCTCCTCGACCTGTATCTGCCGGAGCAGACCGCCGGTCAATCGCTCCCCCTGTTGCTCTACATCCACGGGGGCGGCTGGATCGAGGGCAGCAAGGACGGCTGTCCGGGGGAGGCCTTCGCCCGGAACGGCTACGCCGTGGCCTGCGTGGACTATCGCCTGGCCAGCGCCCCCCAGGGCTGTCCGGCGGAACTCCTCTTCCCCGCCCAGATTCACGATGTCAAGGCGGCCGTGCGCTGGCTGCGGCAACACGCCGACCAATACGGCCTCGACCCGGCGCGCTTCGGAGCGCTCGGCGATTCCTCCGGCGGTCACCTGGCGGCCCTGCTGGGCACCTCCGCCGGCGTGCCGGAACTCGAGGGCACGGAAAATCCGGGCGCCTCGGACGCGGTGCAGGCCGTCGCCGATTGGTTCGGCCCGGTGGATATCACCCAGGGGCCGGTCGTCTTCGAGGACGATCCCTGCACGACCAATTTCGACGATCTCAACAGGACCTACGGGGGCGAAGAGACGCCCTATTTCTACTGGACGTTGGCCTGGGGCACGTTCCTGGGCGGCTCCCTGAGCGACCCGGCCGTGCTGGGGCGAGCAACCCAGGCCACCCCGTTGACCTACGTGGACGCGAACGACCCGCCCTTCCTTATCATCCACGGCGAGGCCGACGATATGGTGCCCATCGAGCAGAGCGAGGCATTGGCGGCCGCGCTGAACGAGGCGGGGGTAGAGGTCACTTTCATCCGCGTGCCCAACGCCGGGCACGGCTTCTACACGCCGGAAGAAACGGCTATGCCCGAATTTCTTGAACCGACCCTCGAGTTTTTCGACCGCCACCTCAAAAAAGCCGGCGGCCAGTCGTCATCAGGCAAAGGCGGCCCGCTCACCCACGATGAGACCTGGAGCGGCGAGATCCTCGTCACGGACACTGTCACTGTGCCGGAAGGGGTCACGCTGACCATTGAGCCCGGCACGGTCGTCCGGTTCAGACATTACCGGGGCTACAAGGAGGGCAAGGCGGGCTTGTTCGTGTCCGGAGGCACCGTCAAGGCCATCGGCACGCCGGAGCAGCAAATCTGGTTCACCTCCGACGCGGAGGAGCCCATCAACGGCGATTGGGCCGGCATCAGCCTGGTGGACACCGACGATAGCGAATTCGACTACGTGATCGTCGAGTACGCCGAGATCGGCATCGAGCAGTTTCACTCGCAGGCCGATGTCTCGAACTCGATCTTGCGCTGGAACAACTCGGAGGGACTGTACGCCGAGATGTCCCGCGCCGTCTTTGAGAACAACACCATCTACGGCAACGCCTACCACGCCATCGCCCTGGAAAATTTTAACGAATACATCGAGATCCGCAACAACCTCATCAACGGTGCCGGGCAGCAGTGTGTCCACATCGAGAACTCGAATGCCCTCGTGGAGGGGAACTATTTCCAGAACTTCGACGTGTCCGAGGCGGCCCCGGAGAAGGTGGTCAGTGTGATGGGCGCCTCCGAGGTCACCATCCGCCGCAATAAGTTCGAGACCCACGGCGAGGGTCAGCCGTTCATGGTCGAGAGCGATACCCCGCCGGTGGTCGAGGACAACGATTTCGGCGACGGGCACATCGCCCCTCCGGTGTTCGACTACGAAGACGTAAAGGTGACCGAACTGGGCTACCTGCCCGGTGACCCCCAAGACCGCTACCTCTACGTCTTTGACGAGGTGGACGAGACCCGTCGGGTGGTCGGCCGCTACGGTGAGGGACTGGGGCTGGGCTGGGCCGCCGCTTACGCCGATGGTGGCGTCTGGCGGTTCGACGCTGCGGGTACCTTCGTCAAGATAGACCCGGAGACGGGGATGGACTACACCAACGAGTACGCGAACCCAGAGCACATAGCCGCTCACGGGCTGGCCTACGACGGCGAGTACTTCTGGGCTAACGATCACTGGCGGCGACAGATTGTCAAGTTCAGACTGGGCACAGAGGACGACTATCCCGACGTAGGCTCGGGGAAGGCAATCAAAATCGTGGCTGCGTTCGACATTCCCGAAAAGGAACTCGGCGGTGGATCGGGCATCGCCACCGATGGAGAATACCTGTACATTCCCGGCGAGACCGGGCTCTACCAACTGGACAAAAGCGGGAACATCGTGGGCGAGATCGCCTTTGAGGGGCCCATTGGCCCGGCGATCACCTGGGATGGGACCTACTTTTGGTCGGCTGGAGGAAACGGGATCCAGAGGTGGACGAAAGATGGCCAGCCGGCCGGTATGATCTACGCGCCGGCGGTCGAGACGTGGGACCTGGCCTGGGGAGATGGCTACCTGTGGACAATCAACAGAACGTGCGAAAAGTGGAACGACGCCAAGGTCTTCCAGGTGGAGGTTTTGGACCTCACCCCACTCCCCCCAACCCCCTCTCCCCTCTCCGCTGCGGAGAGGGGAGAGGGGGCCACGGGGGTGAGGGGTGAGGTCACCATTGACGCCGGGCAAACCGGCGAGCCGAGCTCCCCCTACCTCTACGGCGCGTTCATCGAGCACCAGGGGCGGTGCATCTACGGCGGTGTCTGGGCGGAGATGTTCCAGGACCGCAAGTTCTACTACCCTGTGGACTACTACTTCCCCTGGGGCGAGCAGAAGCACAAGTCGCCATGGCGGGCGAACGAGTTCGACACGGTGGTAGTGATGGATACCGAACACGCCTACGTCGGCGAGCACACCTCACGCATTGACCTGGATGGCCAGAAGCCACGCGGCATTGTGCAGAGCGGCCTGGGGCTGAAGAAGGGCAAGGAGTACGAGGGTTACGTCATCCTGGCGGACCACGGTTCGGTCGAGGTGCAGGTCAGCCTGGTGTGGGGGTCGGGCCCCGACGAGCGGCAGGTCGTCCCCCTGGGTGCCGTGTCCGAGGAGTACACCAGGGTCCCCTTCCGCTTCACCGCCGGGGCCGATACCGATGACGGACGGTTGGAGATCGTCGGGCGTGGCGAGGGGACCTTCTACGTCGGCGCCGTCTCGCTGATGCCCGCCGACAACATCCAGGGTATGAGGGCCGACGTGATCGCCCTGCTCAAGGAGATCGGCTTCACCGTCTACCGCTGGCCCGGCGGACTCTTCGTCAATGATTACCAATGGCGCCAGGCCACCGGCGACCGAGATAAGCGCCCGCCGAGGCTGAATCATGCCTACTGGTCCGAGATGGTCGAGTCGAACGACTTTGGCCTGGACGAGTTCATGACGCTCTGCCAGGTAGTGGGCGCCGAGCCCTACGTCGTGGTCAGTAGCAGCGGCGACAATGACGACCGTATGGCTGCCGAGGAGGTCGAGTACCTCAACGGCGCCGCCGACACGCCGATGGGCGCGTTGCGCGCCGCCAACGGCCACCCCGAACCGTACAACGTCGAATTCTGGGGGGTGGGCAACGAAATGTGGGACATGCCTCTCAAAGAGTACATCGAGCGGCACAATCGCATCGCCGAGGCCATGCGGGCGGTGGACCCGAGCATCAAACTCATCGCCGTCGGTGGCATCGGGTTCGAGGGCCTCCCCGAAGGGGGCGACTGGTCCCAGGGTATGCTCACCTACAGCGCCGACTACATGGACCTGATCAGCGAGCACATCTATGGCGGCTCCAACCCCGATCTCCTGGCGCACGTCCTCGGCATCGCCGAAGGGGTACGCGGGGCCGTCGAGGCCCATCGGGGCTATCGCCGACAACTGGCATCGCTCGAAGGCAAGGACATCCGCCTGGCGTTGGACGAGTGGAACTATTTCTGGGGCGACCGTTACGAAATCTACGGGGAGGCCGGGCCGCGCTACTACTTCAAGGACGCCCTGGGCGTCGCCGTGGGGCTGCACGAGATGTTCCGCAACAGTGACATGATCTTCATGGCCAACACCCACCCGGTCAACGTCCACGGCCAGGTCAAGACGACCCAGACCGACGCCGCGATGGAGACCACCGCCCTGGTGTGGGAACTCTACCGCCATCACTTCGGCACGCTGCCGCTGACCGTCAACGGCGACACCGGCCCGCTCGACGTGGCCGCCGCCTGGAGCGAGGATCATCAAACCCTCACCATCGCCGTCGTCAACCCTACCGAATACGAGCACACGCTCGCACTGAGGCTGCAAAACGCTCAACTGAGGGGCGCGGCCCAGTTGTGGATAGTTGCCAATTCTGACCCAATGGCATATAACGAGCCTGGTCAACCCCCTCGGGTGACCATCGAGGAAAAGCAACTCAGCGGTATCGCCAATGATCTGAGCGTACCGCCGTTGAGCATCAGCCTGTACGAGTTGCCGGCCTCAGAATAACGGATTGCATGACAGTTTTGACGGTACAAAAGCACGGTTGCACCTCCACCCAGCCAGCGCATCTTCCTGCCCATCGTCTTGAAGAGTTACCCGTGACACCTGAAGACGTAGGTCTTGGGCAGCGAAACAAGGCCACCTGTGCGATGGATGCAGGTGGCTTTGCTCTTTGTCCTTTTACAAGATTTGGGATATAATAGTTGCAGCGAAGAGAAGGTGATACCGCTAAGGACAGTCATATTCATCTGGGTTTTGGTTTTATGGTATAGCGTTACGTTATCCCTGAGGCCCTAGGCAGAACGGGCGGAGAGTGCACCATGTCCAGCCAACCGGCGACTGAACAGCCCGCCGGGCCCACGGCGGCCCTGCGGATCTACCTGCTGGGTCCGCCCAGCGTGAAGTGGGCCGGTTGCCCCCTGGCCATGCCCCGCCGCCAGGTCCGCGCCCTCCTCTTCCGCCTGGCTGTCCGGCTGCGACCTGTCCCTCGCGAGCACCTTTGCTTCCTCTTCTGGCCCGACACCCCCGAATCCACCGCCCGCCGCAACCTCAGCCACCTGTTGACCCACCTCCGCCGCGCCCTGCCCGATCCCGACCTATTGCTAACCGCCGATGATCGCGTCGGCCTGAACCTGCAGCGGGTCTGGTCGGACGCGGTGGCCTTCCAGCAATTGGGTGATGCCCTCCAGCAAGCTGTAGACCTCTATCGCGGACCGTTCCTGGCTGGCTTCTCCCTGCCCTCCAGCCCTGAGTTCGAGGCCTGGGCCGCGCTGGAGGGGCGCGCCTGGGAGCGCCTCTACCTGGAGGCGCTGGCGGCCCTGATCGAGGAGCGCACGGCCAGGGAAGAGTACGACGCCGCCATCGCCTATGCCCGGCGCTATCTGCAAACCGACGACCTGGCCGAGGACGTGCACCGCCGCCTCATCGAGCTCTACGCCGCCGCCGGCGCCCGCAGCGCGGCCCTGCGCCAGTTCGAACGCTGCACCGTGATCCTGGAGCGGGAACTGGGCGTCAGTCCCCTGCCAGAGACGCGAGCCATCTACCAGGCCATCCTGAAAGATCAACCGCCGCCCCGCCTGGTGGCCAGGCCGGCCTGGACGACCCTACCCGGCCTGGACGTGCCGCTGGTCGGGCGGGACGAGGTGGTGCGCCGCCTGGAGCAGGCGTATACCCAAGCTCAAGCGGGCCACGGAGGGGTGGTATTGATTTCGGGCGAGGCTGGCATCGGCAAGTCGCGCCTGATGCAGGAGTTCGCCATCCGCCTGGAAGATCAGGCCCTTGTCCTGGCAGGCGCCGGCCATCCCGAGGCGCAAACCATCCCTTACCAGCCCATCGTCCAGGCACTGCGCGCCGCCTTGAGCAGGGGCGCGGAGGAGCGGAGGAGCGGAGGTGATGATTTCTCCCCTGCTCCCCTGCTCCCTTGCTCCCTTGCACAAATCTGGTTGTCCGAGGCATCCCGCCTGCTGCCCGAACTGCGCGCCATGTATCCCGACTTGCCCCCGCCGCTGCCGGCCGAACCAGACGAGGCCCGTAGCCGCCTGTTTGAGGCCCTCTGTCAGATCATCCTGGGGCTGGCTACCTCACCCCTGCTCCCTTGCTCCCCTGCTCCCTTGCTCTTGTGCCTGGACGACCTCCACTGGGCCGACGGTGCCACCCTGGACTGGCTAACCTACCTGGGGCGCCACCTCCGTTCCCCAGCCCCCCATTCCCCCCAACTTTGGGGGGCCAGGGGGGCTGGGGGCAGCCGGTTGCTGCTTCTTGGGGCATGTCGCAGCGAAGAAGCCGATGCTTTGATCGAACTGCGCCACAACTTGACCCGGTTGGGCATCCTCTCCGAACTGAAGCTGGCAGGGCTGGACACGGCGGCTGTTCTCCAACTCCTGCGCCACTTGCTAGTCCCCATACTGGCTGACGAGGCCCTGGCCGGCCGACTCCAACGGGCCACGGGCGGCAATCCGTTCTTCCTGCTGGAGACCCTGCGGGCGCTCATCGAAGCGGGCCGGCTGCCGGGAGATTTGTCCAGCTTGGAGGATTTGCCTCTCCCCGACACTGTCCGGGAGGCAGTAGAGGCACGCCTGACGCGTCTCAGCCCTGTGGCCCGCCAGGTGCTGGAGTCCGGCGCTATCTTGGGCACAACCTTCGGCTTAGATCTGGTGCGCCTGACGGCGGGTCGCCGCGAAATGGAAACGCTGGATGGCCTGGATGAACTGGTGGCCCGGCAATTGCTGGTGGAGCAGGTCCCTGATTACCGCTTCCACCATGACCTCACCCAACGGGTGGTGCAGGCGGGCCTGAGCCCAATGCGGTGCCAGTTGTTGCACCGGCGTGCCGGCCGGGCGCTGGAGCGCCTGGAGCCGGATGCCGTGGCTGCCCTAGCGCGTCACTTCGAGGCCGGCGGTGAGGTGAAGACGGCGCTGCACTGCCATGGTCTGGCGGCCCAGCAGGCCGAGGCGCTGTTTGCCTGGCGGGAGGCCGAGGAGCACCAGAGCCGAATGTTGGTGCTGTTGGACCGGCTCGACCCCGAGTGCAGGCGGCCGGACTGTCTGGCGCAGCGCGGGCAGGTACTGACCGCCCGGGCTCACCAGCGCTACTTCCAGGGCCGGCTGGCAGAGCGCGACGGCGACCTGGCTGCCCTGACGGACCTGGCTGAGGCCAGCGGCGATGAAGACTTACGCCTGCAGGCGCTGATCCATCGCACTCGCTACCTGAACCTGGATGCGCGATATGAAGAATCCATCGCCACCGCTGAGGAGGGCCTGGCCCTGGCCGACCACCTGCACGACGAGCCGGCCCGCTCTCGCCTCCTGGCCCAGATCGGCTTCGCCCACTACTTCCTGGGCCAGCCGCAGGCCGCGCTGACGACGTTGGAGTCCGCCCTGGCGGTGGCCGGAGAAGACGCTACTGCTGAGATGCGGGGACGCATCACCCACATCCTGGGCTACGTGTATTTTCACCTGGGAGACTACGCCCGTTCCCTGGCCTACCAGCAGGAGGCCTATGCTTGCCACCAACAAACGGGCGACCACAACCGTGTGGCCTGGGATAGCCTGGACATCGGGGCCGTGCACCTGGAGATGGGACACTTCGCTGAGGCCCAGCAGTACCTCGATGAGGGCCTCGCCCTGGCGCGGCGGATCGGCGCTCGGCCGGCTGAGGCCTACGGCGTGACCCTGCTGGGCTGCTGGAACCTGCACTGCGGTGACTATATATCTGCGCTCGGTCGTTTCCAGCAGGCTCAGTTGAGGCAGGAAGAGCTGCGCAGTGAGCATGGCCGCGTGGCAGCCGAGCTGGGGATGGGGCTGGCCTCTTATCACCTGGGCGACTTGGCTGAGGCTCGGCGTTGCCTGGAGAGCGCGGTCGAACGAGCCCGCTCCATCGGCCACCGCCGGCGCTTGGCTGAAACCCTGGTCGGGCTGGGGTTGGTGGAGGTCGCCGCCGGCCGACTCTCGACCGCCCGCGGCAGCCTGGCCGAAGCGGCTGCCCTGGCCCGGCAGAGCGATCATCGCGAGGGCCTAGCGAGCGGGCTGGCTGCTCTGGCCCGCGCCGAACGGGAGAGCAGTGACCCCGTTAGTGCTCTCGCCCACGCCAGGGAAGCCGTCCGCGTCGCCCAGGAGAGCGCGCTGCCTGTCTGCGAGATGTGGGGCGAGGTGGAGCTTGGCCTGGCCTTGTTGGCTCAAGGCCAACCGGCGCCAGCCCTGGAGCACACCGAGCGGGCCGTCGCCCTCTTGCCCCAGGCCCACGAAGGCTGGATTGGGACCGAGGAGGTCCACCGCGCCTACGCCCTGGCCCTGCGAGTCCTGGGCCACGTTGAGAAGGCCGACGAGCACGTCCGTCGAGCCGACGCCATCGTCGTGGCCAAGGCCAGCCACATCCCCGATGCTGAGCAGCGGCGGCGCTACCTCCAATCCGTGAAACGTGATGCGTGACGGTTGCGCCTCACGTTTCACGTTTTACGCCTCACGTTTTACGTTTCACGCCCCTTTTGTAGCCATTTTGTAGCCACCTTTGTGTTATACTCCCAAGAGAGGCGAGAGAAATGAGTCGAATGATGAATATCCTGGGCGTTCTCCTGATGCTGGCTGGGTGTCTGGTCACGACCTCGCTGACGGCCCGGGCGCAGGAGCCAGTGTACTTGGGCGCGGTCGAGCCACGAGAAGGGCAGCCCGGCCAGAAACTGGAGCTGACCTTATGGGGCGGCGGCTTCGGCGGCGCACGAGAGGTGCAGGTGACCATCGGCGGGATCGAGGTCCTGGAGGCCTGGGTCGAGTCCGACGAGGCGATTATCGCCTACGTTTTCATCCCCGAAGATGCGCCGCCCGGCCCTCGCCCGGTGGAGGTGGTGGCCGTCTTCGGACCCAACGAGGAATTCCCGGCGCGGCTGGACGAGGGCTTCTTCGTGCTGGAACGGGAGGTCCCTCCGGCGCCTGAACCGCCAGCGCTTCAAAGGGTGCAGCCCCGGGAGGTGACACAGGATACCGAGGTCGAACTGACCATCTTGGGCGAGAACTTTACCGAGGAGATGGAGGTCTTCATCAGTGGCGAGGGGGTGGAGGTATACGAGTGGGGCGTCGAGTCTCCATCGCGCCTGATCGTGCACATCGGGGTGAGTGCCGAGGCCGAACCCGGGCCCCGTTTGGTGGCGGTGGGCACCGAGGGGGGATGGGCCGAACTCCCCGATGGCCTGGTCGTCGTTGAGCCAGGAGCGCCGCCTGCTCCCCCGTCTCCACCTGCTGGTGTCCCACCTTGGGTGTGGGCCGGCGCTGCGGTGCTGCTCCTCGGGCTGGGGGCCACCATCGGCCGGGCCCTCACGTTGAGGACGCGGCTGACCTGGGAGCGAACGGCACAGTTGCAATGGCAGTTCGAGGCCACCACGGAGCTGCCGGAACCCAAGGAGGCCTGCACCTGGGCCTGCCAGGCCCAGGCCACCACCGACCTGCTGAAGCGCTGGAAGGTTACTGCGTTGCAGCTCACCCCGCTGCCCCTGCCATCGGGCAAGACACCTCCGACCAGGCGAGTGGAGGGCGAGGACGTCCTCGACCGGCTGACCGAAGCAGCCCAGCCTCAGTACGTTCTGGAGGACGAGGCCCACACCCGCCAGCGCATCGCCCCCGTGGTGGATGCCCTGTTGGAACAGATCCTGGCCTGGAAGAAGGAAGGACAGACGCCGGCGTCCATCCGGGTGGATGGCCGCCTGGCCAGGGACGTTAAGGTCGAGTTCGCGCTGCACCACTGCGAGAAGACCGCAGAGGGGCTGAAGTGGGCCAAGGTGCAGACATGGAAGGGGGCACTGCACCAGCCGGCAGGCGAGTACCTGGGCCTCCTGCGTGGCCCGACAGCCGGCGAGCCCGACTTCGCCGCCCGGGCGCGAGAAGAGCTGGCAGGCTTCCTGCTCAAGCTGGTCAAAGGGGTGAGGTTCAAGTTGTAGAAAACCAAATCGCTGCCGCATCGTCCCGCGGCCATCGTGAGGTGCATCCATGTCCACATCCATCGAGTACGCCTCATTCCTTATCCGGGTATGGCGCGAAGCAACCCCTCCCCATTTCCACTCCCTCCCAGAGTTGGGGGGGACCGAGGGGGGGCGGGGAGGGGTGTCCGACTGGCAGGGCGAGGTCGAGCACATCCAGACGGGAGAGCGCTGGACCTTCAGCAGCCTGGACGGGCTGCTGAGCTTCCTGCGCCGGCAGGTGAAGGAATCGGGGGTGTTGGAAAGACCAAAAAGCACGTGAGTTCAAGTTTACCAGAGAGACAAACACTCAAGCGGAGGTGCGATCATGCCAACGAAATACGTTCTTACAAGAAAAGGTCTGGCCATCACAGCGTTGCTGGCCGTGATCCTGCTCCTGGGGGTCACGGGCCTCGCTGGACCAAGGGGACAGATGGCCGCAGCCCGCGTTGAATCACCCTCAGCGCAAGCAGGGCCCAGGCTCGCCACCGAGTGGACCTTAGGGGGACGAGTCTACGAGGGCGATACGGGCGTCGAACCGCCTGGCAGTACGCCCATCGAGGGGGTGACAGTCAGCCTGTACTGTTCCAACAATCATGCCCAACAAGGCATCTTCTTGCGCAGTACCACTACCGACGCCTCCGGCTGGTACGGGCTGACCGCCTACGACGATGATGTTTGCGAGTATTTCAACATCATTGAGACCGATCCTTCGGGCTACACCTCTGTGGGGGCCACGACTGTGGGGGGCACGGTGATCAACGCCAACTGGATCGAGTACGTTGTCCCACTGGACGGGAAGACGCTGACCGGCAACAAGTTCTGGGACAGGGGGCCAACCACCGCCACACCGACCTCCACATCTACCGGCGTTCCGCCCGAACACACCCCTACGCCCACCGCAACCGCCACCGGCGAGCCGGAACTGCAGGCCGATCTGGAGATCAGCAAACGGATCGAGGGAAGCGAGCCTGTCGCACCAGGTGGGCAGATCGAATACGTCCTCGATGTCTGGAACCACGGGCCAGACACGGCTACCAACGTTGTGGTCACTGATGTGTTGCCGCCAG
>CAZGKH010000063.1:0-4664 GCA_964525665.1 uncultured Anaerolineae bacterium
TTGTCGTCGGCTCTGAACGTGACCACGTAGTTTTCAGCCCGCTCCCCTTCGCGTTGATCTGACCACAGAGACACGTTGGGCCATTGGGGGATGAGATCATGGCCTTGGGCTACCACCTTGTCCACGGCCGTCCATTCGTTGACCGTGTACTCGCATCGGTTGTCGTAGATCCTGTATTCGCAGTCTTGCACTACCTTGCCGGTGCCATCGCCTTGATCTATAGTGTACGGCGTACCGCACACCTCCTCCGCCCCAGGCGCCGGCTCCGACTGCGTGCGGCGGTACTCTTTGGAGCAAGAGCCTATCAGCGCGCCGGCTGGGACTTGATCTTCCCAGTCTTCGTGCGTTACGGGGCGATCCTCCATGATCTCAATGCTGCGCTCCCACATCACCGACTGGACGACAGCGGGTGTATCCGTCGTGCGCAAGCCCAAAACGAAATAGGCTACCGCGCAGATGGACAACAAGACGATCACTGCTCCAATGGCGAGGGCAGGAATACGAGAGCGAGGCTGAGGGGCAGCAGCCGCAGGCTTAGCAGCCGGTTCAGCAGGCGTGGCCTCAACTGGCTTCTGCAGAGTGCCACCGCAGTTCTTGCATTTGGTGGCAGTGGCGGGATTTGGTGTGGCGCAGTAGGGACACGGCACGTCAGCCACAGGCTCGGTGCTATACGCACCCACCACCTGCCCCGCTTGGCGTGCCACAGCCTCGGCCAGGTCTCCGCCACAGTGCCTACACTTTTCGGCTCCGGCCACGTTGCGCGTGCCGCAATAAGGGCAGTGAATGTCGGGCAGGCCGCGTTTGGCTTTCGCCAGTTTTGCCTCGTCGGTGATCAGCTCCTGTTGCACGGGCGACTCGAACTGATCCTCCTCGCCCATCATCGCCCCGCAGCCAGTACAATGTTTGCGAGTGCCGGGGTTCCTCGTGCCGCAATACGTACACGTCCATTCCAGTTCCACGTAGCCGACAGTTTTTTGGGTCATTACTTGTCTCCCTGCAGAGGAGTATGGATGCCACAATTCTACCACATTTTGGCGATTGTCGCAATGTAGCGTACAGCAGAAAGCGCCCGGCACTTGCGAGTGCCGGGCGCCTCAATTTTATCTGATTCACTCCTACCCGTCTCGGCCACAGGCCCTCAAAGCGGTTCAGTTCGATTCCTGGGCCATCGCGGGGGAGGGGCGTTGGTGGTGTTTACTGTGGTTGGCCATGACTTTTCACGAGAAGACGATGGGGTCTAGCGCGATCAAATCCTCAAAATCGGACGGCTGGAGCTTTTCGAACTCCTTCTGTAGAACCTTCCTGTAGATCCATTCAGTGCCAGTCAGGATGGTGGCGTTCTCGCACCACAACTCAGCGGCACGGTCTTTGTGTTTGACATCAATATCCTGTCGCCCCTTGGTTTCGACCAGATGGTGAACCCCATCATCTGTCACGGTCACGAAGTCCGGCTCGTAGTAGCGAAGGTTGGCTGCCGCATCGGTGTAGGGGATGGTGAAGTTGAATCGCTCTGGAAGCTTGGCGAAGCGTATCACATCGGGAGCCTTTTCGAGAAAAGCGGCAAAGGCTTTTTCGAATTCGTTGTCGGCAGCGACGAGGTTGAAGACAGTCTTGGCGGCCGGCAGGGTAGGGCGAGACCAGGGGAAGCCTTCGGCTGTGGAGAGGTTTCGTCCAGCTTGCTCCAGGGTAGGGGTTTGTTCTTCGACAACCGCTTCTCGTAGAGCAGCGACGAAGACCCTGACGGTGACGTGCTAGGCGACGGGATGAGAGATGGCCCTGATCATCATCGAGTCATCCAGATTGACCGGTTCGCCGAAGGCTTGGATCTGGAGGAACTGTTTGATCTTGGGGACCAGGGCGGCAAATTGGGAGGGCAGTTTCAGGTTGGAGGCTATGCGCTTGGCGTAGTAAGAGATGACTTCCTGGGAAGTTTGCACCTCGGGGATGGCGTATTCCCGCTCGATCAGCTTTTCCAGGGTGATGATGTCGTAGCCTTCATAGGTAAACTCTTCGGCGGCAGCATCGCCCTCTTTCTTGGGGAGTCTGGGCGTCTTGAATCTGGAAACGTCCAGGGCCTCGATCTCTTCTCTGAGGGTTCGTTTGCGGGTCAAGATGGGGCTTAGGATGGGCATGGCGATGTCGTAAGCGGCTTTGTCCGGGTCGGGGAAGATGGTCTCGATGACGACTCTGTCTTTGTCCAGGTCAACCGTCTCGAACTCCATGTCCTCGTCCCGCTCCAATTGCTCCACAAATTGGATGAACGCTTTGTTCCCGATCACGTCAACCCGCTCTTGGAAGGTAGGATCGCCCGGCCTGCCCCGGAACATCAACCGCAAGCCCCGTCCAATGGTTTGCTCTGGCAGGATATTGGCTTTGGCGGTGTAGGGACGTAGCCCCACCACGACAGTGACGCTTTGCACGTCCCACCCTTCTCGGAGCATCAGCACGCTGACGATGGCGTTGATGGGACTGGCGCCAGAGTCTATTTCCTGGGCGGCTTGGCGCGCAGCTTCAAGGTCCCTTTTGGAAACATCCCCTTGCCTATCAATGTGAATCACCAGTAACTTATCCCCGGCAAACTCACCGGGGTATTTGGTGCGGAGATAGCCGGCCACCTCGTCGGCCTCTTTGGTTTTGTTCATCATGACAAACAGGACTGGCTTGCGCTTGAGCGGAGCCAGTTGGTCGCGGTACTCGCGCCACCGTTCCACTCCGGCAGTCAGATATGCTTCGTAGCGAACACTGGGAATGTCTGAGGGAACTTCTCTGATACGCTTGGCGACACCTTTGATAGGGCGCTTGGTGACGTTGTCCAGAATGGCTTGCTTGAGCGGATAGTCGAAGATAGTCCAGGTAAAGAGCGAGCCTTTGCTGTAGCGAGGCGTGGCCGTCATGTCGAGTTGGATGACGCCGGTTTCAAGACCTGTCAGGTTTCCAAAACCTGACAGGTCTATTAGCGCTTGGTGCAGGCGGCGGATGGTCTTGCTCCATTCGTTTTCCTCGTCGTGGGTGTGGTGGGCCTCGTCGTTGGCTACAAACACCGGCCCGCCGCGAGCGATGATGCGGGCAGCGAATGGGTCAACCTGGATCGTCTGGGCCGGCGGCTTGGGGCCAAGCATGGTGGTCATGATCTCTGGTTCGTCGGCGGCAGCGGTGTCGCTCCCTTCGTAGAGCTGGTGAATGTTGGTCAGATACAACGCCCCCTCAGAACTGGCTCGCTCGCTATCCCCACGCATGTAGAACTCCATATCCCAGAAGATCTTTACCTCCGGCGGAATCACGGGGTCGGTGGAAAAGATGCGCCCGCCCGCGAAATCGAGGCGCAGCCGCTCAAAAACGATGACATTGGGCGCGATAATCAGGCTGGTTTTGGCGTAGTTGTCCGCATCTTCGAGGACAGCGTTGAAGTATTGCCAGGCGACGACCAGGGCGATGACTTTGGTCTTGCCGCTGCCGGTAGCCATTTTGATGCAGTAGCGCGGGTAGTCATCATATTGCAGCAGCCGCAATTGCTGGCCTCCCGGCAGAGTCTGGGCGTAGGTCTCGATCAAGTCTTTGTGGCGACGCTTCCCGACGACTTCGTACAGGTAGACCAGGGTTTCCAGGGCCTCACGCTGGAAGTAGTAATACTGGAATTTGTCGCCATTAGCCAAGCGATGGTCGGTATGAAACCAGTGATTGAGCAGGATTTTAGTGGTTGGGGTCGCGCCCTTGTAGCCATCGGCCACCCAATCCCGCACCTTCTGGCGAATTGCAGGGACGCAAGGGGCGGTTCTGATGGCTAGTTCCAAAAGGGCCATTTGAGCCGTTTGTGTTTTCTTTTTACGGGGCATCGTCAATGGGCCTCCTTGTAAATCCCGCCCTCCTCACACCACCTTCACTTTCAACGTCTTCGTCGTATCATTCCCCAAAATGTCAATCACCTTGACCATGATGGTATACTCGCCCGCCGCATCATACCTGTGGCCGACCCACAACTTGAGCGACTTGTCCTTGCGGGTGCGATAGGTCTGCCATAAGTTGTGGAAGGTGTCACCCTTGTTGTCCCAATCCACAGCCCAGTAATCAATCCATTGCGACCAGTGGGTAATGGCGGACTGGACGTCGGCAGGGACGTCATCGGGAGGGATGACGAAGTCGGTCAGCCTCAGACTGACCTGCCGCTTCTCTTGCGCCACCTCGACGGAGAGAGCGGCCAGCTCGAAGAACCTGATGTCCCCCTGCTCGACCGCCTTCTTCTCCAGCACCTCGCGGGGGATGCGCAAGAAGCGCATGGTGATGTTGGCCTGGGCCGCCTGCTGCTTGGCGACCTCGTTCAACTCGAAGGCGAAATCCCAGCCCAACACGTCCACCGCGCTGACGCTGGGCGCGTCCTTGCCGGTGCCGGTTGCCTTGCGGAACTCCAGCGCGATCTGCTGCACATCGCCGGGGGAGATGGGGGCGTCCACCGCGCCGATGTGAACCATGCGTCCCTGCTTGAGGCCATGCAGCCAGTTGTAGCCCGTGATGGAGCGGGCGTGGTACAGCTCCAGGATGAAGCGCCGGTACTGGGCCGTCACGCTGGCCGCCTGTTCCGGCCCGCCGAACTCCGCCGCCTGCCAGGCTTGCCGCTCATACTTGCCCAGGTTCTGCACCACAAACGGCTTGACGTTCTCAATACTCAA
>CAZGKH010000063.1:4764-13522 GCA_964525665.1 uncultured Anaerolineae bacterium
GCTCATACTTGCCCAGGTTCTGCACCACAAACGGCTTGACGTTCTCAATACTCAATAGCCGCTTGCGGGTGGTGTGGATGGCAAAGCGGCCCAGGTCGCAGGCGATCCAGCGGCGGTTCAGCTTCTCGGCCACGGCGGCGGTGGGGCCGGAGCCGCAGAAGCAGTCGAGGACGAGGTCGCCCTCGTTGGAGGAGGCTTGGATGATGCGTTCGAGGAGAGCTTCGGGTTTTTGAGTGGCGTAATCAACCCTTTCTCTCGCTTGTGGATTAACAGGTGAAACATCATCCCACAGATCGTGAACAGCTTGTCCATCCAATTCGTCAAGGTAGCGTTTCAACTGAGGAATCCTGCTTTTCGTGTATACGCGTCCCTCTGCATGAAGTTTGAGCATCTTCTCTTCTGTGAAACGCCAGGCTTTGGTCACACCGTTAAACTCGTAGACAGGCCCACGTCCTCCAGGAGGGTTGAGATCAGACAAACGGAATCTTCGCCCATCTTCATCTGTGTGCACGAATTTATTTGCAATGTATTGCTTCGAGAAAGGTCTTCTTTGTGGATTGAAAACAAAAGTCGCGCTCTTTGTATAGTACAATATACGGTCTGTTACCTTCCCATAGCGTTTGGCGTCTGCATGGAAATTGAAGCGTTTCCATACTACTTCGTTTCTATAGTTGTCTCCACCGAAAACTTCATCCAGTACCAACTTCAAGATGTGGCTAACTTGCGCGTCGCAATGTAGATATAGGCTCCCCGTATCGGCAAGCGATTCATTCAGGAGAACTGCTGTTTCATAAAACCAAGCAAGGTAACTATCGTAACCACGTCCCCAAGTATCACGGTAGGCTTTTTGTTCAATGATGCTTGGTTCTTTGGTGAATCTCTCGTTCTCAATTTTCACCTGGAACGAAAAATCCGCCCCAGTAGCAAACGGCGGATCAATGTAAATCAGGTCAACCTGCCCGGCAAACTCATCCAGCAAAGAGGGCAGCACGTACTTCTTGTCGCCCCAAATCAGGCGGTTGCGCCACTCAGGTGGGCGGCCCGCGCTGAACAGGTCCAGGGCCATCTGCCGCTCCTGCGCGCTCTCGTTCACCGTTTCGACGGTTTGGAAGGGGAGTTGGAGGCGCAGGGGGGCGGTGCGCCTGCCGTGCTCGTCGTATTTGCCTTCCCAGGTTAGTTCTACCATTGGGGGGCCTCCTTACGTTTCACGGTCATCAACCGTCACCGTCACGCGCACGCGCTCTGGAAGGTCGCCGCCGGTCAGCTTGCGAAGCGCCCACTGTTGAACGTAGAGCGTGCCAATGATGGGCGGGCCGTCGGTGGCCTCTTCCTGGTAACGCCGGGTGTTCTTGGTGTCCTTCTCGACTTTGAACGTCAACTCTAGTTTGTCCATTGTTGATGCCTCCTGTGGTTTGTGTTCTCAAGTTTCCGGGCGGGCCGTTCCGCGACGCCTCATCTGGCAGAATTCTACGCGAAGTCAACGTCGCCCCCAGCGCGTCAGTGCCACCGTGGATGGTGGCCTGCTCCAATGACATCACCAAGCATAGTATACCAGGTTTCGTGTCGTTTGGCAACAACACAAAGCCGCCTGCGCGGTTGACACAGGCGGCTTTCCCTAATCCTTTCACCTCTCTGCACATCACGCGCCGAAAACACGATTCCAGCGCCTCGGTGCTCAGTCGAACCGATGACATAATCCTACCACGTTTTATCCATTCTTGCAATACTGTCAACTTGCATGAACGCATACACACAAACAACTCCCCGGCGCAACAGTCGGCCGGGGAGTTCTGAGATCGGATGATTTGGTTTCTTTCTACCACGTGCTCGATTGGCGAATCGTGACTTTGCCGATGGCCTGGCCTATCTCCAGATCAACACGGTCGTCGGCGCCGGAGTAGCCGGGCGAGGTGTAGACGTCATCCCGCTGTCGGTAGCTGTCTGGCAAGTCGGTCACGGTAAGCCCGGTATCCACGCGGATGCGCGCCGCCATGCCAGCCGGAATGACGACGACCATCTCGCCGATGGCGCCATCAAGCCTGGCATAGAAGCGACCCTCTTCAGGTAGGGTAACAACGGAGCGGCCGATCCCCATGCTCATCACCAGATCGTCCACTGCCAGGCCCGTCAGGTCAATGTCGGCCGACCCCACAGCGAGGTTGACCTCCAATTCAAGAGGCACTTCGGGAGCCAACCCCAGGCTCCAGTTCCACTGATCGCCCCACCCCATGAATGGGCCAAAGGTCGTACCATCAGCTTTCAGGGTGAAGGTCGCTATCCTGCCCGCAACTGAGAAATGGCGATCCACGCTTTGTCCCCGACCCGTATGGATCGTGCCTTCAACCAGATTGGCCGACTCGGGGAGCGCGTTGATGTGCAGCGATCCAACACCGGGTTCGATGACAACCCTGGCCTGGGTCGCCTCGCCCAGAGCTTGACTGATCTCCTCACCCGCTGCTGCCCGCCCGGCTCTGATGTCTGGCCCAAGCAGCCACAGCGCGCCCGCAAAGATGATCACGGTCAGCGCCAGGGCCAGCAGGGAACCCCAGGGCGATAGGCGGCTGAGGATGATCTCCAGGCCTGCGGCGATAAGCAAGACCGGCCACAGGCGGAAAACCACGTCCCAGACACTCCAGGCCAGAACCCCCATATTATTCAGCAGAAAAACAACCCCTAGACCAATCAGAATCACAGGGCCAACCAGACTGACCCTGCGGTTTCGCTCAGGACGGGGCCCCTGTCTACTTTCGTTCATCACACCCTCCTTAAAAATACGCGTGACTGCTGCAACCCTCGTCCATTTCTATCGGGAGACGAACATACGGTACAGGAGAATAAGCCCAACCAGGATCAGGGCCAATGCCGCGAGGTATTGGAAAGCACCGATGGCCGCCACGGTGATCAGCAGGCCCATCACCAGCAGCGCGGCAGCAGGAAAGATGGCCCACTTCATCCGCCCGTGGGGGGTTGGCAAAAAGTATAGAACGCCGAAAGTAAGTCCCAGGCCCAGGAACAGGATCCCGCCTATCTCATCGCCTTCGAAGCCGGAGGAAAGAGCGTCGAGCACAGCCAGGGTGAGCAGCGCGCCTCCGGGGATGATGGCCCACCACTGCTCACGCTTCTGGAAGTAGAGGGCACAAAAAGCCAGCCCAAGTCCGCCCAAAAAGATCATACCGCCCAGGTCACCGCCAATCCGGGGGAAAAACTCATCCAGAACGATCAGCGCTGCCAGGCCGAGCAGGCCGAGACCTGGGATAACCCCCCACCAGTACTGGGTACGTTCAGTCATGAATAGGTACAGGAACACCAGGCCGCCAGCGGCCAGAATGAGCGCCCAGATCAGAGCAACAACGATCCCAAGAACACCGAAGTTCTGGAGCAACAGCAAGGCCCCAGCGACGATCAGCAGGATCGCTCCAATATTACGTACATCGAACTGTTTCATGTTTAAGACCTCCTTTGGAGTATGGCAGGGTAACGAGTCGCCGAGTAACAAGTTGACGTGATGCGTCCAATTTGCCCACTCATTGACTCGTTACCTCATTACCTTATTCACCGTATGGTGATGGGGCCTGACCCCTGATCTATCACCAATTCGATTTTGTACTCTGCCGCGTCGTACCTGCTTGTTTCCCATGTACTATCGCCGTCGCGCTTGCCCCGCAGTAACTCGAATCGAGAGCCGGGGCTAAAGGGGCCGCTGCCCGAATCGAGCTCCACCCGCATGCCTACGTTTCGTGGCAGGACGATGGTGAGAGGCCCGGAACCGCCGTCAATTTCAGCGTCGAAGGAGCTGTCGGGCGGCAGTACCAGGTCAACAGGCCCGGAGCCAGCGTCGAGTACCAGGCCGCTGACCTGCAGGTCGGCCAGGTCGAGGTCGCAAGGCCCGGAACCGGCGTCGAGGGTCAGGTCTAGGGGCACATCGGGGCTGATCCCCACGTCCCAGCGTTTGCCTGTCCGATCGCCGAGGTCGGGTGACCAGAACCCGATTCCGCTGGAGCGGCTATCCAGCTTCACGTTGGCCTGGTCGCCGCGCATGTTCACGTCAAAGACAAGCTCGCCCAGGTAGTCAATATCACCCTCGATGAGATTGGGCGAATCCTCTAGCGCGCTCAGGTAGCCGGGTACGCTGGCCCAGTCAATGTAGACGGTGGCCTCCTCCACCCCTGCCAGGGAATATTCGACGTGCTTGCTCTGAAACTCGGTCTGCTGGATCCAGCCGGGTAATTCGAGTGGCCTGATCCAGTCGGACACAGCGGAGATGTTCTGCGCGAAGAAGGCGGCCAGTATTATCCCGCCGATCAGCACCAGGAGCAACACCGCACTCACGATGGCTCCAGCCACCGAACGGCGGCCGATCAGCACGTCAATGCCGAGAGCGATTATCAGCAGCGGCCACAGTCGCCAGATGACACCCCACGATCGCCAGGGCACGTAACCCAGGCTCGACAGCAGCAGCATGATGCCAGCGCCTATTAGCACTATGGGCCAAAAGACAGAGGGCGGACGACGGCGCCGTGGCCTACTCATGTTCGGCAAGGTCTCTGACCTGTTCGGCAAGGTCTCTGACCGCAGCCGCGAAGGTTCATGCGGTTGCTTCGGCGGTTCTTCGCCCTGCGGGACTGCCTCGCCTGTTACTAACTGCTCGTCTTCGAGTGGTTCTTGAAAATCTGATGACATGATGCACCTCCTACGTTCTATTTGTTTGGTTCCGAATCACACGAATCACTTATCTATACGTAAAACCCGAAGCAAAGTTGCACTACGTTTGCCTTCATTGGAGCAATGTGGTACAATGCAGTAACAACTCATCCCAGCAGGAGGTAGGCCAATGTCTGAAGGCGATCCCCAAACAATGCTCAACGCTCTTTTGCAGCCCTGGCACCAGGCCGTGGGCGACCCGGCGAAGACTCAACAGCAGGTGTTGCATCATCTGCTGAAGGGCTACGCTCAGACCGACTACGGAGCGCAGCACGGCGCAGCCCACATCGAGACCATTGAGGACTACCGTCGCGCCTTCCCGGTGGCTACCTACGAGAACTACCAGCCCCTCATCCAGCGGGTGATGGCGGGCGAGGTGAGCCTGCTCCTCAACGAACAGCCGATTGGCTGGGCCATCACCCGGGGCACGACCAAGGGCGAGTCCAAGTTCATCCCCATGACGCCCACCGACCTGCGCATGCGCATCAGTGCGGGTCGGGCGATGATGAACTACGCGGCCAGCAGTGGCCGATATGATCTGTTTCAGGGCGTCAACCTGAATCTGAATTTCCCCTCGGTGGTGGGGACGGTGCAGGTGGGAGAGCGGGAGTTGGACTACGGCTACAGCTCTGGCATCTACACCAAATACGTATCGGCCCGCACCCCCATCCGTTCGGCGCCGACGCAGGACGAAATTGACGCCCTGGGTGGAGGCAAGACCACCCGCGATTGGGAGGCGCGCTTCGAGCTGGCCTACCAGAAGTGCAAGGACGAGAACGTCACGCTGGTGGGTGGCGTGGCCCCGACCGCGCGCGATTTCGGTCGCTATCTCCACCGCAAGCACAGGGTCTATCCCAAGAATCTCTGGCAGACTCAGATCATGACCCTGGGCAGTGTGCCGGGCATCAACACCCGCTACCAGCCGCTGCTCACCGCCCTCTATGGCCCCGTGGTCATCCGTGAGATATACGGCGCCACCGAGGGCGTGTTCGGCCAGCAGCGGGATGACCGCCGCGCCTGGGTGCCCAACTACGACCTTTTCTTCTTCGAGGTAAAGACCAGGTCAGGCATCAAGATGCTGCACGAGATGCGCCCTGGCGAGATGGGGAGCCTGGTCGTCTCGACGCCCATCCTGTCCCGCTACGAAATCGGCGACCTGATTCGCGCCTTCCAGCCGCCTTACTTCCGCTGCATCGGCCGCGACCAGTGGTGGACGCCTTTGCGGTATGTCTGGGATGAGTTCAGTACGATGAATCTGGGCCGTCTGTAGTTAGAGATTGGAGATTGGATATTAGATATTGAATGGAAGCGTATCGCGATTTTATCGAGGTTTTCGTTGAATTATGGCACAAGGGGCTGCAAGATCCGGCCCGAACCCAGGCGCGGACGTTGGAGTGGCTGGTGGAGGGGTACGCCCAGACGGTCTATGGTCGGGAGTGCGATGCGACCAGCGTGCTGGCCCTCGGCGAGCGGCCGCCCCCGCTTTTCCCCCTATGGCCCCGCGGGTGCCCATCGGGGCGTCGAACTGGCCGCCGCGAGGCCTTGGCGAAACAGTCGGCCCGAGAGAAGCCCGCCGCTGCCGCGTTCCGGTCCACCCCGGCCGCCGCCACTTCACCCCCGCCAGCGCCCGAAAAGCATCTCGGCGGCGCCGCATCCACTTCCGCCCCCTCCGCCGGGCCAGTCCCGCACCGACCGGAATCGACCCTCGTGGGGAAGACCTGCAACGTGTGCTACCGGGGACCGGATCCGCGTTTCTACCGCACCTGGGTGGTGCGTGACGACGCCGGGGCCTTGGCGGGCGGGATGGGCCTTCGCTCTCGGCGGGCCGGCGACGTGGAGGGGGTGGAGGTATGGCTGTTTGATCGCGATGCCGGGGCGGACCATCCACCGGCACCCGCCCTCGCCCTCGTCTCGCCCAGGGCGTCGCGGCGCCAGGACGTGCGCTCCGCGTTGGCGCCCGCGCCGGTGGTCCCGGCCGTCAGGGGCAGGCGCTTCGCCCTGGAGACTCCGCGCCTGGTCCTGCGAGGGGTGGTGGCCGCCTCCGTGAGCGACGAGGAACAGGTGCTCCTGCGAACCCTGGAGCTGGACCTGTGCCCAGAGGCGCGCACCACTCCGGAGCCAGGCACGGCCTCGTCGGACCAGTCTTAGCCAGGCCCATGGGCCGCCGCTATAATGCGGCCCCGCCCTTCGGAGTATGCCCCGCCGATTCCGGGCTCCGGCCGCCGCGCCAGCAGGCTGGCCCAGTGGGTGGCCCTCGGCCTCCACGGCCGCGACCCTTCGGAGATAGGAGAAGATGGCGATGTTCCATGGCAACGTCGGGCGAGGTCAGGCACCGAGCCCTGTGCAGCGTCTGGCCGTGGCGGCCGTGTTCGTTGCCGCCATGACGATTCCGGCGGCGTGCAACGCCGGCGCGTCCACGGACAAGGCCTCGCCGGCGGACCTCGCCGCCGAGGATACCGAGCTGGAGCCCACTGCCGAGGCCGGTGTGGGACTGATTACGAGCGGCACAACTGAGGTCACGGAGCCCACAACCGCGCCACCCGAGCGGCCAACCCAGTCCGCTCTGGAGCGTGCCACTTCGGCCCAGGAGGCGGCGGACAATGTGCCCTTTGGCCTCCTGGAGCCCACGATTATCCCTGAGGACGCCCACCGTGACCTAGTGCGGATACTCGAGGCCCCGGGGGACGAGGCGAGGTCCGATCTACCCGCCGTGCGCTTCGTGTACACCTCCGACAGCGGCTCCCTCATGGTGTATCAGTCACCAGCGACGGGCGAGGCCGCCGACGGCGAGGCGGCAACAATCGGCGACTACGACGCCTGGAAGGTGAGCGACGATCCCCCCACATGGGTGTGGGAGCAGGATGGCGTACGGTTGAAAATCTGGAGCCCCAACATGGACGAGGCAATCGTCCGGGATGCGGCGGCGAGCATGGCGCCCTTCGGGTCGTGGGGCGGGCCGGCGGGCGGCGCCCCGGGAGGCTAGCGGCCTGGACCAGGAGCTCTTCGCCTATCGAGGACCGTGCTGCGCGGGCCGGCTGCCGAAGGCCCTCGGATGACCCCGCGCCGGCCGCAGCGCCGAGGGCCCGGAGCCAGGCCTTGGGTGCTGCTGCCGGTGACGGCCATAGTGGCCTCGACCCTGGCCGCTGCCGGACTGAAGGTCGAGGCGGCGGTCTGGGCCGCCTTTGCCGCGGCGGGAGCCGTGACCGCTCTCCGGTCCCGGCGCGGCGCCGCCTGGCCCTTCTGGGCCGGCCTGGGCATCGTGGCGGCTGTATCGGGCTCCCACGCCACCCCCGACTTCGATCCGGTCTCGGCGGCGGCGGGGGTCGTGCTCGCCGTTGGGCTGGCGGCGGCCACCCTCGCCGGGATCGCCTTTGCCGCCGGGAACGGGGCGACGCTGGAGACGGCCTATCGCCTGGCCCTGGAGCTGCTAGGCCTACCCGGAACCCGATGGCGGGTGGTGAACGGCCACCTCGAGGCAACCGGTCCTCTTGCGCCCGGCGGCACCATAGCCGTGGCGGACGAGTGGTTGGTCGTAACGGCCCGGGGCGGCGAATTCGCCCGGGTGATCGCCCCCGGCCCCGGGGCGGAGCCCCTGGCCCCCGGCGAACAGCCCTACCGCGCCGTGCCGTTGGCCGAGCTCAGCCTGGAGGGGGAGCTGACTGGCGCCATGACCCGAGATGCCGTGGCCATACGTCGCCTGACGTGGACGGCCCGGTGTCGTCTCCGCCTCCTACCGGACTCCGCCGCCACGCCTGGGGATAGGCTGCCCTTTGACCCATATGCGGCCCGCCAGGCCGCCTGGGGACCCGCCCCCCTTGCCTCCGCGGCGGCAAGGGAGGTCGAGTCGGCCCTGGCGGAGGCCATCAGGGGCTTGGACATGGGGCGCCACTTCGACCCCACGGGGGACCGGGTGCCCCTCGAGGAGGCGACGGAGGCCGCCCGCCGCGAAGTGGCGGGCGCCCCCCCCGCCTCGGGGCCTGCCCTCCCGGGCCTGCGCAGTCACCACATCGAGCTCGAACTCGCGTGTCAGGAGCGCCCGCCGTGCAGCACGGGCCCT
>CAZGKH010000064.1:0-13382 GCA_964525665.1 uncultured Anaerolineae bacterium
GGCCGCGACAGTGGGCAGTGGGGTAAGTGTGGCAGTGGGTATCGCAGTAGGCGGGAGAGTTGGGGGCACTGGTGTAGGCGTAGGTGGTAGCGGCGTGGGGGCAGGGGGCACTGGTGTAGGCGTAGGTGGTATCGGCGTGGGAGTGAGCGGCAGTGGTGTCGCTGTAGGTGGTATTGGCGTGGCTGTGGGCGACGGGGTAGCGGTGGCTTGCCAGAACAGCGTCCGGGTCTTAATTGAGGGGGGAAGGTAGTGCCAGGTGGCCCAAGACCCAAAGGCCAGGAGAACCACGACTAGCAAAATACCGATCACCAGATCGGGCGTCAGCCAGGAAGGCGCGGCCATGGAGATGTCCATCGGTTGGAAAAAGCCAGGCTGTGGCAGAGCTGTCTTGCCCGCATCTTCCTGCCCTTCGTAAAGGGCCATCACTTCTTCGGGGTCAAGCTCCAGGTACATGGCGTAGGTGCGCAGGAAGCCTTTGACGTAAGTTTCGGCAGGCAAGGCTCCAAAGTCTTCTTCCTCTAGGGCCTGTAGAAACTTCTGCCGTATGTTTGTGGCCTCTTCGACCTCTTCTAAGGACACTCCCCTTTGCTCGCGCGCCTCCCGAAGCAACTCCCCAAGATCACCCATTAACTCTACCTCCCATTCAATTGCTGACAGACCCGAGTTCGCTACGCGCTATTATACCTTACTTTGTCTTAATAGGCAATAATCAAAAACCCGCTGGAGTGCAGGCTTGCGTCCTTCGACCAGGCTCAGGACAAAGCCTGCACTCCAGAGCTCAAGCACTGGCAATTGGCTTGCAGGCGAATGGTCACTTCGAAAGCCAATTTGAGGTTTTTTCTGTTTTGGTGTATCATTATGATAAATGAGGATAGAAAGCGAGGGTTCCATGAAGATACTCTTGATCCAGGATGTGGATAACTTAGGCAAAGCCGGTGAGATCAAAAAAGTGCCCGATGGCTATGCGCGCAACTTCTTGATCCCTAAGGGCCTGGCCGTGCTGGCTACGGAAGGCGCTACTAAGCGGGCGCAAGTGCAGCGCAAGGTTCAGGATAAGGTTCAACGGAGAGCCGAGGAAGAGGCCGCATCCCTGGCTGAGATTCTGTGGCAACTGACGCTGACCTTCAAGGCCAAGGCCGGGGAGAAGGATAAGCTCTATGGCTCTATAACTAGCAGTGACATTGTAGAGGCCCTTGAGCATCAGACTGGGCATGCCTTCGACAAGCGCAAGATACAACTCAAAGGAGCCATCCGCGAATTGGGCACCCACAAAGTCCCCATCAGGCTGATACCCGATGTGGTGCCTGAGATCACAGTGGTCGTTGAGCGGGAGGAAGAATAGCGATGGCAGCCAGGTCGGACGAAGGCCAAGAGAAACGTAAGCTCATCAAGCATCTGGTAGCCAGCATACCTTGCGCCGTTTGCCAGCACTACCACGAGCCAGACAATGTCCGCATAGTTGAGCACTACGGTGAGATCTGGGTTATGTCGGTGACATGTAATCACTGTGGCACCCAGGGCTTGGTCTTCGCCATGATCCAGGAGGGGAAGAAGCAAGAGATCGTCAACGAGCTTACACCCCAGGAATGGGCCAGGTTCCGTGAGATGCCCCAGATAGCTGCCGACGATGTCCTCGATGTCCACGAACTTCTCAGGGATTTCGACGGCGATTTCTTGGGGCTATTGGAAGACAGTGCAAGGTAACGGCAAGCTGGCAATTCATCTGCCCGATTTCATGATTCAGTTGATAGAAGACCAAATACCTCGTCTATCGTCCAAGGCGAGGTGTTTTTGTTCAGAGAAGCATCACGAGCGATTGCCCTTCTTGAAGCGGGACATTCTCATGTATCCGCATATTGGGGCCATGTGTAGGCTGGGTAAGAGCGGGGAATTGGTGTGGGCAGTGGAGGGGGCAGGCGAGTTTCGGGTTTTGGGTTTCAAGTTTCGAGTTGTCGAATGAGAACCCCGAAACGCCTTGGTCAGAGACCTTCGGCGATTAAAGAGAGTACAGCCGTGAGTTGTTTCTTAGTAGGCACGGTTTTTATGCCGAAGCAATCCCCTACTCGCGCATTGGACATTGCTTCGCTTCGCTCGCAATGACACTTCAACTTACCGCAAAGGTGCCGCACCCAAAGTGGGTCTGTCTACCGATGTGGAGTATGGATGCCAACTCCAGGTAAGGGATGATGGGTTGCGGTATGGAGGCAAAGGTTTGCGTACCTATCCATCGCCCTGGGCAGTTCTTGGGAGCAGGCTCAAGGCCCTTGGAATGGATGGGGATATGAGAAGCTTGTTCGATGGCTGCCCGGAGCTCCGCCTGTTCTTCTGCGCTCAGAATAGCCCACACGTCGTCAGGCGTGCTGTACTTGCCGGGCAATAGGGAACTCATCCGATTGACCAGAGCATCCAGCATACTCTGCAAGGTTGGCACTTGACGAACAGGTATTCTCTTCCGGCGGCGTCGGCCAGCCTGGTCTGCGTCGCTGAAGTCAAAAGGCGTTATCCAGGTCAGGCGGTCGAATACACGCTCTGACCTCGTCTCAAAGGTCAATCCTTCAGCCCACTGAACGGGAGTGGCGCGATAGTTCAAGTCTAGTCGCCCATCACTCACCACTGGCTCCCACTGGGGCCCCCGCGCGGCGTAAATCGCCTGGATGTCGAATCGCCCCCACAAGCCGTTCTTGCGCTGTAGTTGCTGATCAGAAACAGTCCCCGCTTCTTCCAGAACTGGCAAGATCACCTCCAGAAACAGGCCGTGATCCGCGCTCTCCCCCATCAGCTTGAGTTCCCACAAGATCAACTCCTCTCGCCCATAGGTCTGCTTTCCCGGATAAACAAACAAGACCGCTTCAATCGGCCATGATGCCTCTGGCACTGTCTGGGGCTTCTTCTTTCCTACCAGGGAGATTCCGCCGTGTTCATCCCAGGGAGCCAGGGCTTTGCGCCAGGCACGGGCCTCACGAGTGGGAAGGCGATTGACAATCATGGTGCCCAGAACCAGGGATAGCTCCGTGGACAGACACCTGGGCAAGCGGACCAACGAGCTATTGACCCGCAACACAAACAGGTAGCGGATAAGCTTAATTGGTTTGATAAAAGGCCACATAATTAACAAGTTCGTACAGTAGTTTGACTCGACCCTTTGGCCACTGCCGAATCCGCCAGGCGTTCAACATGTCTTTGGCTTCCTGGGTCAAGAACCCCATGAATCTCCCCCAATAGAACTGTTCCTCGCTGGCATCCTCCAAACTCAGTAACTCGTACAGCGAAGACTGTTCCTGGGGACGCAGGATAGTCCGAAAGACCGCCGCCATTTCTAGCACGCTCAAGAATTCGGAAACCTCAAAGGTGAGCAAGCCCTGTTTGTCCCGGGTATGAGGCATCAGGATTTGATGGGGCGCAGAGAAGAACCGAACGCGCAACTGATCCATGGGAAATCGAGCCTCATGATAGACAGCTCTACAGAGAACGTCTCCCATGTTCACCCCTTTTCCCGCTCCGGTGGTGGGAAGGATTTGGATCAGTCCCTTCAGGTCAGATCCGTGGTAGATGACGAGCTCCTGAAGCCACGGCTTTAGCTCGTGCCTGGGCATCATCAGCAGAAAGTGGTTCTCGTCGTGGACGTAAGCGCCCAGGACATGGTAATCGTCGAATCCTTCGCCCATTCGAAGCAGTTTCGACAAGCGGTCGACCAGGCCCCATAAGACGATGGATTGGCGGGAGATTCTGCCCAACCTGCTGGCTCTGGTCACGATAGCCTGACACGCTGGGCAGCGGTGCCCTGAGCCTTGTCCTGAGCCTCGTCGAAGGGCTGTCGAAGGGTAGTTCCGTCGCGAAGAAGGTGTGCGAGGATAGACCCAACATCGTTGGCAAGGGCCATTGAGGGCAGAAAAAGGCGGCCCGATCTCATCCCCAGGGGGAAAGAGATCGGGCCTGCTGGTGAGATATTCCAGGGTAGCCAACAACTCGGCGCCGCTTTGACTACGGCGCAACCAATCAAAGCTGCTTAGCATTCAGAGCCCTTTTCAGTGCTGTGTGATGATAGACAACATCGGGCTTGAGCCACTCGTCAACCTGGATGGGCAACTGCCAGACCTGTTCGGGTTCGCCAGTGTATCGCCTGGCCCAGTCAATCAGGAAGCTGTCGGGGAGAATACGCAGGCGCAGGCTGCCAAAACCCAGGTAGCGGTTGTTGCCCATCTTATGAGCGAGATCCGGCTCCAGTCCCACACACCATATCAGCCTTTGCAGTTCTTGCTCTTCGAGGTTCCAGAAGCGGATCGTGAAGCGGGCGCGGGCACCAGGCAGTATGGCTCTGAAGTAGCGGGCCTGGAAGGTGTCGGGCTGGAAGTCCTCCACCTGTCTGGCGATGGGGGCCAGTGGAGCGTGGGGAAAGACGCGCCAGGTCTTGCCGATGAGCATCTTGGCAGCGGGACTATCCGCCACGCTTTGCCATTGACTCCCGGTGTACTGCCAATTGCCATAGGGATATGGCACTTTGAACCAGGCCAGCTCAGGCTCCTCGAACAGACCAAAGCTGAAGGACACTCGCCCCATGATGGCCTGGTTCGGGCCCCTTCCCACCCAGCCAAACAGGCCATCGGTCGGGTTCAAGCGGCTGACGTCGCGGCTTGGCTCGCGGGAATCGCTGGCGATGGTATAGATGTGGCGCAGCATCCCTTTGATGCTGCGGCTGGGGAGGGTATAGATTTTTTCAGGACCTCGCTGGGCGGCCTCAGGGGGAGCCATGGCGAAGAAATCCCAGCCGTTCACCCTGTGTCCTTGGGCCCCAGGACCAAGGGCAGGGCCATCGGCCAGGGTTGCCCTGAAGGACGGCTCGCCGCTCTCTCGTATGTTGAGAGGCGTCAGCACCTCGGCTTCCACGGCCAGCGTGCCGCAGTAGCCGCCGAAAGCCCGGTGCGAGATGAAGCCGGCTCTGGCCCTGGGCGGCGGGCGGAAAACCTCGCTGTGGGAGACTTCTTGCTCGGGAACGAGAGGGTAGATGGCTTGCAGAGCATCGGTGGCCGCCTCGCCCTCAAGCTCTAGCTTTTGCCATAAGCCATCCTGAACCAGCGTCTGCTTCCCAAACAACTTCTCTCCCACCCCGTCCGCATCCGCCGTCAGCCAGGTGAGCCTGGACACGTCCGCCTTGACCCAGCCAAACCCGCTGGTCTTTTCGCCGCCCACGGGGATGTCGCCCTTCTGGAAATCATGGATCAGGTGAACCAGGAGAGACATGGCCTCCAAATCCTGCTCTTCGATGTCCTGAACATCCACCTGGAGTTGGAAAGCGAGCTGATCGCCATAGGCGAATAGATAATCGTGCTTGGCGGTTTCCAGCGGCTGTCCTGTGCCGGGGTGCATCTTGACCCCATCCATGGAGCACCAGGCGCGTTCCGGATCCAGCGGGTCGGTGAGATAGGCATCGGAGAAAAAGACCAGGCCCCGCCGGCGCTGCGCACCAAAGAGACGGTTCAATACCTCGGTAGTCTGGCGCGACTCCCCCCACAGGGTTCTTAACACCTGGGTGGCGCGTTTTCTGAAGGCTCCTTTGATGGTGCTGCCGGGGACATAGATCTCCCAAGCCCCCTGCTCCCGCGAGGACGGCGACCAGGCTAACATGCGCATGAACACCGTGTCGTAGGGCTTGCCGTACTTGCGGGATATCTCGCGATTGGACGGGCCGCCGGCGCGAAAATCAATGTGGTGGGGCTGGGCCAGTTCCTGACGGGTATGATCGCGATAGCCCTGGAGGAAGGCGATCATGTTCTTGTCGTTGGTGATGCTTTTGTTCAGGTTCTTGGGATGCAACATGTGGCGGAATCGCACCCGACGGTGGGCAGCAATGAACTCCCGCCAGGTTGCAGGACTGATACCCTCTGGGGGCAGGTTCGAGTCGCCCCACTGGTACTCATCAATCTGGCGCTTGAGCAACATGGTTTTGATTCGCAGGTGTTCCTCTCGATTTGCGATCTCCGCGTCCACCCAGGCGTCGCTCTGAAGCAATGTGATCTGGTGATCCACCTGTTGGTAGAGTCGGAAGAGGATACCCCGACACGCCGGCGTCAAAATCTCTACCAGGCCCGCTTCACTTTGAATCTGTTCGGCCAGACGGTCTTCCAGAGCGACGTCCAGTCCCAGGCCATCGGCAGTCTCCAGCCAGACTTCGCGATTGAGTTGCTCGCTGGCCTGGCGCCGGCTTACCATGACCTTGAGGATACGCTTGGCCATGTTGGCCTTTTCCCCCAGGGCTTCCCTGAACGCAGCATCGGCTGCTTCCTTGCTGGGGAAAGGCTGCTCGATCAGGGGTTGGATCTGAGCCAGCACCTTCTTGGAAAGCGCGTACTTCCCCTTGCCCAGCTTGGCCGCGGCCTGGGTGGGCAAAACCCAGGTCTCGACCTCTCCGATGGATTGCTCCCTCAGCCATATCGCGATGATCCTCGGTAGATACTCGGCGAACTTGTGCTTCCAGTCCTCCGGGCTGAGGATTGGCCCTGCCAGTCCCATGGCCAGCCGCTCGCGGATGGGATCCGTCAGGTCGCGCATCGCCTCTACTAGCAAACGGCCTTCGATGGCGGCGAAAGAGGGCACGTCAGGATCCACCTTGCCCCAGTTCCAGCCGACCAACACGGGGTTGGTGGCGTTGAAGGCCAGGTCTATCCTCAGATGATTGGTTCCAGGATGCAGGCTGGGAGGCGTTTCGGGGGCCAAGGACGTGAGGTCCATTTCCAGGCGAACCCGCCCTAGCCCTTTGCTCTTGCCGGCTCCAAACCAGAAACGTCCCCCCGCGAGTTCCTGCAAGACGTAGTACAACTGAGCCGCGTTTTCACCTTGCCGCAGCACCGTCTCGTTTACAGACAAAGCGAAATCGAAAACGGAGTTGCGAAACAGCGTTTCCATCTTGTAGTTCGCATTCGCTTCCGCCGCCCAGCGATCCTCGTCCAGCTTGATGCCCATGCGCAAGTCGAAGAAGCGATCTCGTGGGTAGCTCTTTTCTTGTAGCCGGCACTCGACTTTGGTAATGAGGCCCTTCGGCAGGGACGAGTCGTACAGTCGCAGCCACATTCGGTTCAGCAGGCCGGTGTTCTGGCCACGGCGCGATTGGCCGATGAAGGCATCCATCAAGGACTCCGCCGTACCTGCGATTTCCCCGGCCAGGGAGACCAACCGATGGGCCCCGTCTCCATCTCTCGTGAAGAGGGTCTTGCGTGCGTTTCCCCTATAAATCGGGGATTCCGCATAGAGCTTACCTTTCAGGATCATGACAATCTCCTTATCTTTTGGTTAGGTAGTCCTTGGTTGGGTGGTCGGGTGGTCCTGGTCAGGTGGTCTGAAAACCAAGTTGACCACCCGACCATCTGACAATCTGACCATAATTGTACATCAAAGTCGGTCATTGGTCAAGTGCACTTTGCCCTTTTCCCCCTCTTCACCCTCTATCTCAAAGCTCGCATCCAGGAATTGCTCCACCACCCGAACGTTGGTCAGCAAGTGCTGGGTGACCTCACTGGTGGTGAAAGCTGACGGGCCAGAGGCCAGGGCCAGGGGGAGAATCAATTGGTCGGCCAGGTGCTTGTCCAGGCAGGCGCCGCTCTGGTGATAGGCGGTGAACTCGCGGCAGGCTTCTTCAGCCACCTTCTCGGCGGGCTTGCCGCGCCTTCCCGGAGAGGAAAAGCCGGCCACTATGTGCTCATACTCAGCCACCAGGAAGACCACAGTGCCCTGACCCGGCGAGGGCGCATCAACGATCTCGATCTGGGGGGTGAAGCCACGCTTCCGCAGGTATCCCTCTGCTCGCTTCTTTTGCCTTTGACCGATGTGAGCGGGAAGGTTGGAAGTGGCGGAGAGCCCCCAGAGGCGCTTCAACTCGCCCCGTTCAACCAGATTGAGGCCACAGAGACCGCTTGCCTCTTGGCCATGGATCGTAGCAGTGACCTGCCCCCCGCCTACCGGGTACCAGCCCCACTTCTCGATCTCGGCTTTGGCTTCCAGGCCCATGCGCGCCAGGGTGGGCAGGTAGACGTACTCGAGGTAGTCGAAGGGAGGACTCCAAGCCACATGCGTGCCGCCGCGTATGACGAGGCGAGATTGGCCGGGGGCGAGGGCCAGGGGCAGCAGTACAGTCTGGAAGACCAGGCTGGTTGCGCCCGCGCTGCCGCCTTTGCGGGCCTTAGCTACATCGAAAGAGTATTCCCCGGCACGGGGCGACGACCGAGGTTCGAAGATCAGAGTAAAAGAGCCAAAATCCGCACCCTCTAGCTCGGCGTCGCAGATTTGAGCTATAGCCCAAACCCCTGTGAGATGTTGGGCCTGGAGACCAGGCTTGCGCCGCCTGGCGCGGATGTTCTCGATGCGAATGGGTTCGCCCAGAATAGCAGAAAGGGTCAGTGAAGTACGCAACACCTGGCCGCCTCCCTCGCCATAAGAGCCATTGATGACGATCATCATCCCTCCCCCAATAGCAGATGCAGATACCATACCACATTGTCCGCAGAAGTCAAATTGGCTCTTTTTGCGCTCAATCCGACTATAGTGTATAATAGGGGCAGAGTATCCTTTACCACCTGAATAGGAGGTCAAGAGGTGATACCATCTCTATCACGTGAAGAAGGACAGGGACTTATCGAATATGCCCTGATCATAGTTTTGGTGGCCATAATCGTGATCGCCATTTTGTTGTTGCTGAGCGACCCAATCCAGGACTGGCTAAAGCAATTCATGGACTTCATCAGTTAGCTCGTTATCTTCGCGCCCTCAGCGTGGGTTTCACATAGTTGGGCGAAGGTCTCCAGACCGAGCCCTGTACCGTCTCGGTCAGACTTCGTCGTGAGCTCAGTCGAACGAGACCTTCGGCGAACAACTGCCCTCAGCGTGGGTTCCGTTGCCCTCTCCCCAGTTCGTAGTCCCTTAAGATGTGGCAGGCCAAGGATAACTTGACCGCTATAGACTTGGTGCAGGAAATCAAAAGAAGTCTCCTGGATTTGTTGTTCCCTCCTCGCTGCGTAGGCTGTCGAGAGACGGGGAGTGTACTCTGTGCCAAGTGCCGCGAAAAGTGCGAGTTGATTGAACCACCCCTCTGCCCCCACTGTGGTCGTCCCAGACCCAATGATCGCCTCTGTTCCCTTTGTCAACGCGACTCGCTTCAAATAAGCGGCATTCGCTCTGTGGCCTACTTTGATGGAACCCTGCGCGAGGCCATTCACCGTTTCAAGTACTCTAATCTGCAAGATTTGGCCACTCCCCTGGGTAAGTTGATGAGTGACTATTGGGAGAAGAGCCCTCTCCCTGCCGAGATCATTGTCCCCGTGCCCTTGCACCCAGACCGGCTGCGCGAGCGTGGCTACAACCAGGCAACTCTCCTGGCCAGAGAGCTTGGGAAGAGCATTGGACTACCCATCGAGAAGAGCAGCTTGGCACGCGTGCGGGCCACTCTTCCCCAAGTGGAATTGGGCGCTCAAGAGCGCAAGGAGAACGTTCGTGACGCTTTCCGCTGCGCGAACGCCGAGTTGAAGGACAAGCGAGTCCTGCTGATTGACGATGTCTGCACCACCGGCGCCACGTTGGAGGCCTGTAGCATTGCCTTGCGGCAGGTTGGCGCTCGCTCTGTCTGGGCCTTTACTTTAGCCAGGGCCAGATGAGAATTTGGGGGCCCGGAGAGCAGGCGCCAGCCTGCTGGCGGACTTGTGTCCGCACTCCATCTATTATTTCTAACAATGACTGACTAACGAAAGGAGAGGTGAAATGCAGTTGATGATTCAGGGCAAAAACATCGAGGTGACCGACCGTCTAGAAGAGTACATCGAGAGGAAAGTGGGCAAGCTGGACCGCTATTTGCCCACCATAACCGAGGGGCGGATGGAGCTCTCCGTTGAGGGCGCCAAGAGCGCGAAGGATCGCCAGGTAGCCCAGTTGACCGTGCGGAGTAAGGGTACGCTTTTGCGAGCCGAGGAGAGAACCGCCGACATGTTTACCTCCATTGATGCCGTGGTGGACAAGATGTACCGCCAGATTATCCGCTATAAGGGCAAGCGCTATGGCCGGGGTCGTGGCCCAGGCGAGATACCGCCAGTGGAGATGGAGCAGTTCGAGGAAGAGGTGGCGCCCCAGATTGTTCGAACCAAACGTTTTGAGGTATCTCCTATGGATGCAGAGGAGGCCGTTGAGCAGATGGAGCTCTTAGGCCACGATTTCTTCGTTTTCTTCAACGTCAACACCAACGAGATAAACGTTATCTATCGCCGCAAGGACGGCGATTACGGACTGATCGAACCGGAGCTGGCCTGAGCGGCTACGGTCAGGAGACCTCGCCGAACAGTTCCTGCCTGTTGGGCGAGGTCTGTGGCATTGTTGGGCGAGGTTTGTGAGCGGCTGCGGTCGGGAGACCTCGCCGAACAGTTCCTGCCTGTTGGGCGAGGTCTCTGACCGAGCCCCTTTCGCCTCGGTCGGAGACCCTTCGACAAGCTCAGGGCAGGCTCTTCGGCGATCAAAAGAGGAATCCGATCAAAAAAAGAACTAAGCAAATGAAGACCTTACTTATCGTCTGCACGGGCAACATCTGCCGTTCGCCTATGGCGATGGGGCTTCTGCAAGAGAAGTTGCATAAAGAGGGATCTGGAGGAGAATACAGGGTGCACTCGGCGGGCGTATGGGGGCTGGAGAGCCAACCGGCCTCAACCCACGCTCGCGAGATGATGGCGCAGCGAGGCATTGACATCAGCGACCACCGCAGCCGCGACCTCACTGCGGAGGATGTGGAGGAGGCTGATCTCATCCTTACCATGGAACGCGGGCAGGCCGAGGCCATCGCTCTGGAGTTCCCCCAACACGCTCACAAGGTCCATTTGCTCAGCCAGATGATCGGGCGGCATTACGACATTGGTGACCCCTATGGTAGCTCTTTGCACGAATACCGCCAGTGTGCCGCCGAGATCGAAAGGATTATCGAGGAAGGCTATCCGCGAATCATGGAGTTGGTGGGCTAGGTCGAGGGGTGGCCGGAACTCAAAAAGGGGAGACCACTGAAGGTCTCCCCTTTTTCATCCCTCATCTCACCATCCTTCGATGAACTGTTCCCACCCTTGGTTGTCCTCCACGTATCGGCCAAAGAGATACCTGCTCGTGGCGCGGGGTTCGTAGGGGCCCCGCAACAACTGCATGTGGACCTCCTGGAGAGTCCGGCTGCCCTTGCGACGGTTGCAGTCTGGGCAAGCGCTCACCAGGTTTTCCCAGTAATGCTGTCCCCCTTTATGACGAGGGACGACGTGATCTACGGTCAAGTTCTTTGATTGACGACCGCAATACTGGCAAGTATAGTTATCTCGCCGGAAGATCTCTTTCTTAGTGAGCTTCACCCGAGGGTGAGGCCGTCTGATCATGTAGCCCAGCTTTATCACCGAGGGACACAGAAACGTGGTGGAAGGGGAGCGGATGACCCCGCGGCTGTTCTCCAAAACCTCGGCCTTACCCACCACGACCAGGGTCATGGCCCTCTTGACGTTGCAGACGTTCAGCGGTTCGTAGTTTAGGTTGAGGACAAGAACTGGGGAATCCAACAGACCTCTCAACCGTGTCACCTCCTGCTTCTCAGATAATGCCGATTATAGCATGACCCTGAAATTAGGTCAAGATTGGCTCTGCCACAGTCGCCCCCCCTATCCCCCAATCCTGGGGGGAAGCCTTGCCACTCCCCCCAGGATTGGGGCGCGGGGGGGCAGGCGCTACTGACGCCACAACTGCCTCAGACGTAGATACATCACTAAAGTGTAATAGGCCATCAGCAGGCTCAGGAACAGGCCGTGGAAGCCGTCCTTGTAACCCTCCAGCGAGACGTAGCGCCGTCTGAACTCCCTGAGAGGCTGCAAAATGAAGTTGTGGGGCTTGGGGCGGATGCCCTGGTCAAAGAGAATCTTGGCCTCGTAGTCAATGTAGCGATTCTGTCTCTCGACGAATTGGGCCACGGTGTTGTAGTTGTAGTGAATCAGTGCGTTCTCCAGATACCCTGCCTCACCGTCCAGGATGACGATCTCGTGGACTTCCCGCCTTGGATCGTAGCGGGCCTGGCCATGCCACAGCAGGCGCAGTTGGTAGTCGGGATACCAGCCAGCGTGGCGGATCACTCGGCCAAAGATGTAATTGTGGCGCGGAACCCACCAGCCAGAGCGCGATTCGTCCTGGATGACGCGGCGCACCTCGACCGCTAACTCCGGCGTGGCTCGCTCGTCGGCGTCAACGAAGAAGACCCAATCGCAGTCAACGGCATCCAGGGCGGCGTTGCGCTGCTGGGCGAAGTTCTGAAACGGGTGCTGGAGAACCGTCGCCCCCGACTTTCGCGCAATCTCCACCGTCCCATCCTGGCTGAAAGAATCGAACACCACGACTTCATCGGCCCATTGCACGCTGGCGATGCAGTCGGCGATATTGTGCTCCTCGTTCTTGGTTAGGATAATGACGGTTAGCTTCAGCTTACTCATCTCGGACTCGGAAAAGGGATGTCAGGGTTCCCCTGAGTTCGTATGAGCACGGGAACTCGGGGGAACTTGCAGGAGGCTTGCTTACGACATCTCTGCCACTGCCCGATAGGCTACCAGGCAGCTCTCCAGTTCCCCTTTGCTCATCTCGCCTCGCTCGTATGCCGCTAGTGCGCGACGTTTCTCCGCCCACAGCCCCAGCCGCACAATACGGCGCACGGCCCACTGGTAGAAGCGCCCGTAGTGCTTCTCAAAGAGCAGATAGCGGCTCCTCCACAGAGCCACAAACATCTCGCCCCGCACTTGCCTGGTGCTCTTCGCCTCGTGGTGTACAACCTGGGCCCTGGGCACGCAGTAGATACCCCAGCCAGCTTTCTTCATCCTCAGGCACCAGTCAATCTCCTCGCAGTAGATGAAGAACCGCTCGTCCAGAAGGCCCGCCTCCTGAATGGCCTCTCCCCGCGCCATGAGCGCTGCCCCCAGAGGGTGATCAACAGGGAAGGGCTCTCCCCGTTCGTAGAGTCGGCGGGGATACCGGCCATTGAGGCAGGAGTTCAACAGGCGATGGTGAAGAGGGAAGAAATCGAGGAATACTTGGGCCGAAGTTGGAAAGGCGAAGGCTGAATGCTGCAAGCTGCCATCGGGATAGAGCAGCTTGGCCCCGGCGACGCCAGACTGGGGATTCTCGTCCAGGAAACGCACCATTGTGGACAGTGCATCATCCAGCACCTCGGTGTCGGGGTTCAACAAGAGAACGTAGCGGGGCAAGTCGTGAGGCCCAGTCGAGGCAAACCCTATCGCCCGCAGAGCCTGGTTATTGGCGGCGGCGAAACCGACGTTCGTCTCGTTGACGACGAGCCTGGCCTGGGGGAAGCGCTCTCCCACCATCTCCGCGCTGCCGTCCGTCGAGGCATT
>CAZGKH010000065.1:0-13214 GCA_964525665.1 uncultured Anaerolineae bacterium
GTGGAGCATACTGGGATATTCTCCGCAGGTACGAATGATTTCCCTCTTCCTCCTTTTTCTGTACCATCGCCCTCTACGCCCTCACCGGCGAGGAGCCAGGAGCAACGGCTAAGCCGGTCACTGCCCAACAAGAGGTGGTAAGAAAGCCACCTGCGTCAACCGCCAGGTGGCTTTTGAGTGTTGCCAAACGAGGGGTACATCCCTGGATGATTCGGTGGGGTTGCTCTCACTCTATTCCATTCGCTGCGCAAGCCCGATCCTGAGCTTTGCTTTTTGCTGGAGGATGAAGTATAATAGACACGAGAGCACCATCTATTGTTGATTGCGGAGTAGAGAGGGGGTGGGATGATGAGTACCATCTACATTGAGCCTGTTCCAAAGACAGGCGAAGTACTGTACTTAGTTCAATCCGCTATCAAGAGCGAGGTAACGAGGCTTAGACTCGCTCTGAAACTAGCCAGGGAGCGATTAGCTCCATTTGAACAAGAATATGGCGTCACCTCGGAGCATTTCATTTCCGAGATGGCAGCCGAAGGCCTGAAAGGCGGCGACGATGAGTATGTCCGCTGGGCCGGGGAGTACAAGCTGATGCAAAGGCTCCAGGAAAAGCTGCGACAGCTCCAGGAGATCAACTACGGTGATTCAAGCCTACTTCAACCAGGTCAAAGCGATAGTTGATCTGTACGCCGCCACCAGCTTTGTGCTGGATGCAAATGTGAGCTTCGAGATGCGCCCTAGGGGAGTGTAGGGAATGGTCCGAGGCCAACGTTATGAAGAAGTAGTGAAAGCCACCTGCGTCAACCGCCAGGTGGCTTTTCGGTGTTGCCAAACAAACTGAGATGTGGTATACTTGTTTAGTAGTCAAATGGAAGAGGGGGCACAGAGTCGTATCTCTGGTAATCCCAACACCTACTCCTGAATGGCCCAGGAGACAAGCTTGGGGATATGATAGTACAAAGCCGCTTCCTGGGCAAGTGGGAGGCGGCTCTCTGGATTTTTCCATTAAGGAGGAAACCCAATGAGGACGCTATTCAAAGAGATTGGCTATTCGCTAAACCTACTCATCGAAAGCATTGAGATTGGCGAAATCGGCCTACCTGAAATTCAGCGTCCCTTTGTCTGGCCAAACAGCAAGGTGCGCGATCTCTTCGACTCTATGTACAGAGGGTTTCCAGTCGGCTACTTGCTCTTCTGGGTAAACGGGTTCAGCGAGGTGCATCGTCAAATTGGAACGGATACGAAACAGAAAGTGCCTCGTTTGCTCATTGTGGATGGACAGCAGCGACTTACATCCCTATACGCCGTCATGAAAGGCATCCCCGTGCTTCGCAAGGACTACAGCCAAGAGCGGATTCACATTGCCTTCCGCCCAAGGGGCCAAAAATTCGAGGTCACTGATGCCGCTATTCGTCGAGACCCCGAATTCATCTCCGACATCAGTCAGCTATGGTCAGGCAGTCGTGTTCGGTTCGTCAGACGCTTCCTTAAACGCCTAGGAGAGCATCGTCCTCTTAGTGAAGATGAAGGGGATGAATTGTCTGAGAATATTGACCGCCTGTACGATCTTCAGAACTATCCATTTAGAGCTTTGGAGCTCTCCTCTGCTGTTGATGAGGAAAACGTAGCTGAAGTCTTTGTCCGAATTAACAGTAGGGGCACTACGCTCAACCAAGCTGACTTTATTCTCACTCTTATGTCGGTGTTCTGGGATGACGGCCGTGCAGAGTTAGAGCAATTCTGTCGAGATGCTCGTCAACCCTCCATAAGCGCTAGTTCTCCATTCAACTACCAACTACTTCATCCAACCCGATCCAGATCAATTGCTGCGGGTGAGCATCGGCCTGGGGTTTCGCAGAGCGCGTCTGCGGCATGTTTATTCTATCCTGCGTGGCAAGGATTTGGAAACGGAAGAGTTCTCTGATGAACGACGCGAGCAACAATTCGCCATCTTGGAGGATGCTCAGGGTTATGCGCTGAATCTGCAACACTGGCATGAATTCCTCAAGGTTCTCATGCGGGCAGGTTTCCGCAGTGAGAAAATGATATCCTCGCAGAATGCACTACTCTATGCCTACGCCCTCTTTTTGATCGGCAAGCGTGACTATGGGATTGATAGTTACACGCTTCGGAACACGATGGCCCGTTGGTTCTTTATGGCTTCGCTGACAGGTCGCTACACCGGCTCACCGGAGACACGGATGGAACAAGACCTGGCACTTCTCCGAGGAATAGAGAGCGGTAAAGAGTTTGTCCAATCGGTGGAACGCGTTATCGCGGATACATTCACGGAAGATTACTGGAATATCAATCTGCCCAATGCTCTGGCGACTTCTTCAGCCCGCAGCCCATCCCTCTTTGCCTACTATGCCGCTCTCAACCTGCTGGGAGCAAGAGTCCTCTTTTCTAAGATGAAGGTGTCCGAGTTGCTCGATCCGGCATTGAAAGGCACAAAGGCAGCCATAGAACGCCACCACCTATTCCCGCGTGGCTACCTCAGAACGCTTGATCTCACCAGCACACGGGACACAAACCAAATTGCCAACTTTGCTTTGGTGGAATGGTCTGACAACATAGACATTTCTGACAAGTCGCCTTCGGAGTATTTCCGCGAATATGCTGACCGCTTCACCCAACAGGAACTGGATCAGATGATGTACTGGCATGCGCTTCCGAAAGGGTGGGAAGAGATGGAGTATCCCGAATTCCTCGAAGCCCGGCGTAAGGGAATCGCAAGGGTCATTCGAGATGGGTTTCGCAGATTAGGTGAAGCAACGGAATAGTTGAACAATGCTACCCACCCTCTCTCCCCAAGAATTTGTCGCCAAGTGGCGCAAAGCCACGCTCAAAGAAAGGTCTGCTGCTCAGGAGCACTTTATTGACCTTTGTCACCTGGTCGGCCACCTTACGCCAGCCGAGGCGGATCCCACCGGCCAGACCTTCACTTTCGAGGCCGGTGCCACCAAGCAGCGCGGCGGGCAGGGTTGGGCTGATGTGTGGAAGAAGGGCTACTTCGGCTGGGAGTACAAGGGCAAGCACAAAGACCTCGACCAGGCTTACCAGCAGTTGCTCCAGTATCGGGAATCGCTGCTGAATCCTTCGCTGCTCATCGTCTCGGACATGGAGCAAATCGTCATCCACACCAACTTCACCAACACCGTCAAGCGAGTGGTGCGGATTGAGCTGGATGACCTGTTGAAGCCGGAGAGCCTGGCGCAACTCCGAGCGGTGTTCTTCGAGCCTAACATCTTCCGTGCGCCTCAGACTACAGAGCAGGTCACGCAGGCGGCAGCCAGCGAATTCGCACACCTGGCCAATCTGCTGCGCGAGTACGGCGCAGAGCCTCAACAAGCTGCCCACTTTTTGATTCGGCTGCTGTTTTGCTTGTTTGCTGAGGATGTCGGGCTTTTGCCCAAAGACCTGTTTACTCGTCTGGTCGAGCGGACGCAAAAGCGCCCTTCTGCTTTTGCAGGGCAACTGCGGCAGCTTTTTCGGGCCATGACCTCCGGCGGCTGGTTCGGCGTTGATGAGATCGCCCGCTTTGACGGACGGCTCTTTGACGACGACACCGTGTTGGAACTGGACAGCGACGGCTTGGACGTTCTGGTGAGGGTCAGCACCCTGGACTGGGCCAACATCGAGCCTTCGATCTTTGGCACCCTCTTCGAGCGCAGCCTGGACCCCTCCAAGCGGTCCCAATTGGGCGCGCACTACACCAGCAAAGAAGACATCCTGCTGATCGTCGAGCCAGTGCTGATGGTTCCGCTGCGCCGCCGCTGGGAAGAGGTGCGGCAGCAGGCGATAGACCTGGCACACCGCCGCGACGAGGCGAAAACCAGGCGCGCCCGCGACAATCGCCACCAAGAACTGACCAGCCTGCTGACGGGCTTCGCCGGCGAGATTGCTCAGGTGAAGGTTCTAGACCCGGCGTGTGGCAGCGGCAACTTTCTGTACGTCGCCCTGAAGCAACTGCTGGACCTGTGGAAAGAGCTCTCTATCCTGGCAAGTGACCTGGGGCTACCTCGAATGTCGCCTCTGCCTACTATCTCCCCATCACCCACGCAACTGCACGGCATCGAGATCAACGCCTACGCCCACGAACTGGCCCAGGCCACCATTTGGATCGGCTACATCCAGTGGTTGCACGAAAACGGCTTTGGCGTGCCTGGCGAACCGATCTTGAAACCGCTGGATACCATCCTGCAAATGGACGCCATCTTGGACTACAATGAGCAGGGGCAGCCAGTTGAGCCGGAATGGCCGAAGGCGGATGTGATCATTGGCAATCCGCCGTTTTTGGGCGGGGGTAAGATTCGTAGCGAACTTGGTGATGCGTACACTGAATCACTGTTCCAGCTCTATGGTGACCGCCTGCCTAACTTCAGTGACTTGGTGTGCTACTGGTTTGAAAAGGCACGAGCAACGATTGGTGGAGGCAAGGCCCAGCGAGCAGGCCTGCTGGCAACACAGGGTATCCGTGGGGGAGCAAATCGCAAGGTACTAGATCGCATCAAGGAATCAGGTGACATCTTCTGGGCACGATCTGATCGCAATTGGATACTGGACGGCGCAACCGTTCATGTCTCCATGGTAGGCTTTGACAGTGGAGAAGAAACCTCTCGTGAGCTAGATGGTCGTCCCGTAGACAAGGTCAACTCCGATTTGACAGCCACAGTGGATGTAACCAAAGCAAGGCGATTAGCAGAAAACAGAAGCATCTGCTTCATGGGACCTTCAGCCAAGGCTCCCTTTGATATCGATTCAGGGATTGCTCAAGAGATGCTTTCCCAACCGATCAACCCGAACGGTCGCCCAAACTCTGATGTAGTCCGCCCGGTAGCCAGTGCGGTCGATTTGGTCCGACGTTCACGAAATCGGTGGACGATTGACTTTGTTATGATGTCGATGGAAGAAGCGGCACAATACGAGATGCCATTTGAGTACGTAAGACGACATGTGCTGCCAGTTCGTAAAACTCGCCGAGATGATTATCGCGGGCAGTGGTGGCAATACGCGAGGCCGCGCCCTGAAATGCGCAAAACTCTGACGGGCATATCTCGTTTCGTTGCCACACCTGGGGTGTCTAAGTATCGAGTATTTGTGTGGAGAGAGCCGATAGTTCTGTGCAATCAAGGTATTCTAGTCTTCGCTCGCGAAGATGACTATTTCTTCGGTGTTCTGCACTCAACAGTGCATGAGCTTTGGGCACGTAGGCAAGGTACTCAACTCCGTGAAGCTGAAAGCGGCTTTCGCTACACCCCAAAGACCACCTTTGAAACCTTCCCTTTCCCCTGGCCACCGGGCCAGGAGCCGAAGGATGACCCGCGTGTCGAAGCAATCGCCCAGGCCGCCCGCGAGTTGGTGGAAAAACGCGACCGCTGGCTCAATCCAGAGGGGGCGACGGAGAAGGAACTGAAGAAGCGCACGCTGACCAACCTCTACAACCAGCGGCCCACCTGGCTAGACCTGGCCCATCGCAAGCTCGACGAGGCCGTGCTGGATGCCTACGGCTGGTCCCACGATGTGAGCGACGAGGACATCCTGGCGCGGCTGCTCGCGCTTAACCTCTCGCAGTCCAAGAGGCTTTCCAATTCGTGCTAGCCACTGCCATGCACGAGGCTGGGAACTCCGAACTTGTGAATGTTGCGGAGGTTGACGGTTGGTGGTACTACATACTCAGCGGTACAGGCGAGGTGTTCAGCGTGGCGATATGACTGATTGGACCGGATAAGACGATGGACAAGCCTGGAAAACACCTAACTTCAATTCGGCACTACTTTGTAGACGAAGCTGGGGACGGCACACTGTTCAATCGGCGCGGGCGCATTATCGTGGACACAGAGGGATGTTCGCGTTTCTTTATCCTGGGGCTCTTGGATGTACTGGAACCGGAATCTCTGGCCTGTGAGATGGAGGACTTGAGGGCACGATTGCTAGCCGATCCGTACTTCAAGGGGGTACCGTCTATGCAGCCGGAAGCGAAAAAGACAGCTCTGGCTTTTCACGCAAAGGACGATGTACCAGAAGTCAGGCGAGAAGTTTTCTACCTCCTGTTGCGCCACAAACTGCGTTTCTTCGCTATCGTCAGAGATAAGCGCAAAGTGATCGAATACGTCCGGCAGCGTAACGAGCGTGATCCCTCTTATCGCTACAATCCCAACGAACTGTACGACTACCTGGTGCGGGGCTTATTCAAGAACCTGCTTCACAAAGACGATGAATACAACATCCACTTTGCGAAACGAGGGAAGGCGGATAGAACGGCTGCGCTACGGACAGCATTGGAGACTGCCCGGCATAGATTCAGCGTACAGTGGGGGATTGCCAGCGACGCTCCGATCAGCGTCATTGCCGGCACTCCACCGGCATGTGCCGGGTTGCAGGCTGTGGACTACTTTCTTTGGGCATTGCAACGCCTGTATGAACGACGCGAAGACCGGTACGTGGAGTTACTTTGGCCTGCATTTAGGCTGGTGCACGACCTGGATGACACACATCAAGCCAAGTATGGAGTCTATTACTCACAAAAAAAGCCGCTAAAGTTAGCGGCTTTAGAAGGCTTGCCGGGGATATAGGATCATCGGGCCACGGCCCAACGATCACACGGCATGAAGCCGAATTTCGTCCCCTGGCACCAATATTATACCACATTTCTCTGCACATGTAAAGACCCAAATTCTCGCGCCATTGACGAAATCAGACAACAACCTTTCCCCAACCTCCAACCCCCCGCCCCCCAACCTTCCGAAGTCCAGGAGGCTTGCCAGTTCCTGCCAGCCACCGCCATGCACGAGGCGGGGAAGTTCAAGCTTGTGAGCGTAGCAGAGGTTGATGGGCGGTGGCACTACACTTTCAGTCGCTCGCCCCCCTGATTCGACCGCTGGTGGAGGGTAGAGAAGAACCAAGATGAAAAAACGGCCAACCACAATAGCGATCCTCTCCATAATCATTGCCCTGCTGTCGGGCATCCTCGCCCTAGCTGATGATGGCCCGGATGCAAAAATCGAGGATGGCCCGATAAAGGGCTATACAGACGACACGGTGATCGTTCGGGTGTACTACCCCGATCCTGACATCGGTAACAGAGTATTCATCTCGTTCGAGCCCTGGATATTCGAGACCGATTACGAGGAAGGCTATCACCTCATGAAGGTGACTCAAAAGGAGATAGATCTCCTCACCGATGCCGGCCTTCAAGTTGTAGTTGCCGACCTGCAACAACTTCCGGTGGTGCAATCCATTACTGGCTATCCCTGCTACGAGACCGTGGAGGAGACCTTCGCCTTTGCGGCGGCGCTGGCTGCCACCTATCCCGATCTCGCCACCTGGACCGACGTCGGCAACTCCTGGGAGAAGTCGGCCGGCCTGGGGGGCTACGACATGATGGTCTTGCGCTTGACCAACTCAGCCATCCCCGGCCCCAAACCAAAGCTGTTCGCCACTGCCGCCATCCACGCCCGCGAATACGCCACCGCCCCTCTGTTGGTTCGTTTCGCCCAATACCTGACGGAAAACTATGGCGCCGACGCCGACGCCACCTGGATTCTGGATCATCACGAAGTCCACCTGATGCTCCTCAGCAACCCCGACGGCCGTAAGAAGGCCGAGGACGGGGCCTGGTGGCGCAAGAACACAAACCAGAATTACTGCGGCGCCACGAGCAGCAATCGAGGCGCTGACCTCAACCGCAACTTCAGTTATCAGTGGGGCTGCTGTGGAGGGTCCAGCGGCAGCCAGTGCAGCACAACGTATCGAGGCCCCAGCCCCGCCTCTGAGCCAGAGACCCAGGCCGTCCGGGACTACCTGCGCGCCCAGTTTCCTGACCAGCGCGGCCCCAACCTCAACGACCCCGCCCCCGATGACGCCACTGGCATATACCTGGACATCCACAGCTATGGCGAGCTCGTCCTGTGGCCCTGGGGGTTCACGAGCGGCACAGCGCCCAACGGGACCCAGCTTCAGACATTGGGACGCAAGTTTGCCTACTGGAACCACTACGAGCCTCAACAAGCGATCGGGCTGTACCCTACCGACGGCACCACCGACGACTTTGGCTACGGAGACCTGGGAATGGCATCCTATACCTTTGAGCTTGGCACGGCGTTCTTTCAGTCGTGCAGTCATTTTGAGAACACCATCGTGCCCGACAACATGCCGGCGCTGGTCTATGCCGCCAAGGTCGTCCGCACGCCCTACATGACGCCCGCCGGGCCCGACGCCTACGACCTCTCCCTCAGCGGCGATCCGGTTCCCGCTGGCACGCCCGTTACCCTCAGCGGCACCGTCAACGATACCCGTTACGACAACAGCCACGGCAACGAGCCGACGCAGGAAATCGCCACGGCCGAATATTACGTGGACACACCACCGTGGGTCGCCACCTCTACAGCTATCGCCATGTCCGCGTCCGACGGCAGCTTTGACTCGAAGATCGAGGACGTTGAAGCGACGATTGATACCACCGGCTTGAGCGATGGAAAGCACATCATCTTTGTGCGCGGACAGGATGTGAGCGGCAATTGGGGCGCATTCAGCGCGATCTTTCTCAATGTCACCGGAGGAACGCCCTCACCGCCCATCCTACTGGTGGACGACGATAATGGCTCATCTTATGAGAGCTACTTCACGGCGGCGCTCGACAGCCTGGGCAGCGACTACGACACCTGGAGCGTCGAGAGCCTGGGCTCGCCCTCGGCCTCTATCTTGCAGCAGTACGACGTCGTCTTATGGTTCACCGGCGACGACTATGTCACCACGTTGACCAGCAGCGACCAGTCCAACCTGGCAGCCTACCTGGATGGCGGTGGCAATCTCTTCATCACCGGCCAGGACATCGGGCGCTCCGTTGGGGAATCGCCCTTTTACAGCGATTATCTCCATGCTACCTACGTACAGGATGGCGCAGGTTTATCTGGCCTGAACGGAGTCACGGGCGACTCGATATCGGATGGATTCAATCTAGCCATCTCTGGCGGCGACGGAGCCAATAACCAAGGCCGTCCGAGCGAGATAGATCCCCTCGCCCCAGCGGTCGCCATCTTCACCTACAATGTTGGCGCCGCTATGGCTTCGAGGGAAGGTGCTGAACTCCAGGGCATGGCATCCTCTGGCACAGGAGCGATAAGGATGGACGGGGGGACATACAAGGTGGTCTACTTCGCTTTCGGCTTCGAGGCCATCAACTCGGCTGCTGATCGTCAATTGGTTATGGAGAGGGTGCTTGATTGGACGTGGCCACTGGTCGGTGACTTTGATTTCAATTGTGTTGTGAACGTGTCGGATATCCAGGGGATAGCCACTCGCTGGCGCATGACAAACACAGATCCTAACTGGAATCCACGCTACAATCTCAATAACGATGGGACCATTGACATTGTGGACATCATGCTGGCGGTGACTCACTGGGGTGAGAATTGCCAGTAATGTAAGGCTGCCACGAAGAATAGAAGCTTTCGGCTAGCGAGGAGCCGAGGGGACAGCCCAACAAGAGATGGCGCAAAAGCCGCCTGCACAAACAGCAGGTGGCTTTTTCTTTCGAGTGCGTTGCAAATGGGTTAGGAGTGTTAGAAAGGCATACTGTCAACGGATTTCTGGAACAGATTGAACGGACGATCGCCTATCCGGCGAGACTTTTCCTCTCTGATCCGAGCTTGAATCCGTTCAATCCGCTCCCTGAATCCGTTGACAGTTTCTCACGGCAACAGCGCCAACTGAAATGAAACGCCCCCTTTTTCTTTTCCACAGCACCGGATTCCTCCAGTGTGATGCTATAACCTGATAACGGTGCATTAAGCCAGAAACACTAACAATAATTGCCCAAATAAGCATTTTATGGTATAATATTTTTAGAACAATACAGAAGAGTGTGAAATATAGTGAGAACTCGCGGATTGATCAACGCAACCCCCTGATTGAAAGGGGCAGTCCATGTTGAAGAGAATCATTTCAGATGAAAGAGGCTGGACTTTGGCCTGGGCCCTCGTCGTCATGGGCATTGGCGCCTTGCTGATCCCTCCTCTTCTGACCCGTGTCGGCACCAGCCTCATCGCTTCCCGCGCCATCGAAGAGAGCTTGAAGGAACAGTACGCCGCCGATTCCGGTGTGGAGTATGCCTTGTTGCAGCTAAAGAATGGGATAACTACAGGACAACATAGCCATACATTGAACAAAAAGGCTGTAGATGTAACTTGGGGGCAATACATCACTGACACTTACAAGATCACTTCCATAGCTACCAGCCATACTGCTGGTGGGAACAGCACCACAATTGAATCCTATGTCTCCCTCGAAGTCACTGAGCCTTCTCAACTCCTTGCAGGCTCTCTTGCCGGTCCCACCGGTGTAACGCTCCAATCCGATAGCGCGGTCTCGGACACCGTTGCATCCTCTGGCGCAACTGTCAGAGTACACATCCGCACCTACCACATCTATCCGTAGTCCAACCACGCTTGCAGAAAACAAAGAGCCGCGGTCAAACACCTGACCGCGGCTCTTTGTTTTCACACAGAGTTCACGCCAAATTCATGCCGTTTTCACACATTATCTAGGATAATCTGGTATAATACAGGTGTTTCATCAAGTTTGCAATCATTTAGCCCGTTTTCTGGAAAGACCCTCAGACGATCAAGGTCTCTCGGAAAGAAGGTATGCAATGACTTACGAAAGTGGCTATGAGATCGTAGTAGGGGTCAGGCTCATCCCTAGCCAGACACCCGTTGACCGTGTCGGCAGTGTGGGGCTACCGCGGAGCGAGGCGCCGAGGAAGAAAGACAAAGTATATTCCAGCATCTTCAGGACCGAATCCCGTAGAACACCCTCTCAGAGGCGAGCATTTCAAGAATTGCTCGAGGTTGTTCAACCCTTCGACAGCCCTTCGACCCTTCGACAGGCCTGTCCTGAGCACGGTCGAAGGGCTCAGGACAGCGCAGGGATCAGGACACCGCCCGTGAAGCCCTTCGAGCCGGAGATGGCCCTCGTTCCCGCTGGTGAGTTCACCATGGGCAGTGATCCCAGCCTGGATCCAGATGCGGTTAAGCAGCCCCAACATACTCTGTACCTGCCCAGCTACTATCTGGCCAAGACGCCAGTGACCAATGCTCAGTACGCTGCCTTTGTGCAGGCCACCGGCCACCGCCTGCCGGAGCGTTGGGCAGGCAGCCAACCACCAACAGGCAAAGAGAATCATCCTGTGGTATACGTGTCTTGGCATGATGCTATGGCCTACTGCGCCTGGCTGGCAGAGGAAACTGGCAAGCATTACCGCCTGCCTAGCGAGGCCGAATGGGAGAAGGGCGCACGGGGCAGCCAAGGGGACGAGAAGAGGTACAACGCCACAGGCGGCAAACGCAGCGCCACGTCAGTGGGGACCTGCTCCCAGGGAGCAATTCCCTACGAATTGCTGGACATGTCGGGCAACGTGTGGGAGTGGACGTTGGGGGCCGAACGCTACTCACGGGGCGACAGTGAGGTCTATTCCTATGATCCGGGGAATGGCCAGAAACATATCAAGAGTGGAGTGGGCCGAGTGTTGCGGGGCGGCTCGTGGTACCGCAATCAGTGGTACGCCCGCTGCACGCTCCGCTACGGTGTCTGCCCTGACGCCCGCTACCACTATATCGGGTTTCGGGTAGCGGCTTCCCCCTTGAGCCTACCTACCCTTGAAGGAGATCATAGCCCCTATGGTCTTGGCCAGGATAAGTAGGTCCAGGTAGATGGACTGGTGTTTGATGTAGTATAGGTCGTATTGGAGCTTGACCAGTGCGTCCCGTACCGAGCTGGAGTAGCCATAGTTGACCAGGGCCCAGCCGGCCATCCCCGGCTTCACAGCATGGCGAGCGCGGTAGAAAGGGATTTGTTTCGCCAACTGATCGGCAAAAATGGGGCGCTCAGGACGGGGCCCCACGACGCTCATCTCACCTCGCGCTACGTTGATAAGCTGAGGCAGCTCGTCCATCATGGTGAGGCGCAAGAAGCGGCCCACCCGCGTGACCCGGGGGTCGTTCTCCTCAGCCCAAACCGCTCCGCTTTCCTCGGCGTTTGGGATCATGGAGCGGAACTTGAACAGGCAAAAGGTCCGCCCGCCTTTGCCCACCCGCTCCTGGGTGTAGAATATTGGCCCTGGGGAATCAATATAGATGGCCAGGGCCAGGATAGGGGAAAGTAGGGCGAGGACGATGAGTCCAAGGCCGGAGATGAAGATGTCCATCGTCCTTTTGACAAAGGGCCAGAAACTGCCGATGGCAGCGTGATCCAATGGCAGAACGAGGGACCAGTCGTCGCCAACGTGCTCCACCGGCACCCGTCCGGTGATCTCCTCGTAGAGGAGGGGCATAAGGCTGATCTGTACTCCCTGTTCTTGGCAATCCATGATCGCTTGGATGAGTTCGCCATGCACGGTGTGGGTGATGGCCAGGATAATCTCAGAGACGCCTTTCTCTTTCACGAGCGGGAGTAAATCCCACCGGCTTCCGATGACCGGTATCCCTTCGATGACCTGCCCTCGCTTGGCTGGATTGTCGTCAATGTAACCAACCAGTTGGTACTGTGAAGGCAGGTTCTCCTCAATAGCTTGGACTATGGTTTGTCCCGCCTGACCAGCTCCTATCACAACAGCCCGCCGCCGAAAGAAAGCGCGACCAAACAGGACACCATAGATCGTGCGCCAGATGCCCACTAATACAAGGGTCGCAGCGGAGTGATAGAGCACAATCCCACGGGGCAACAACTGACGTGGCGACAAGAAATAGATCGCCACGTAGATAAGGAACACGAGGGCCGTGATTCTAAACAGGACCAGCCAGACCGAGTGAAGGTTAGCGGCAAGCCTCAGGTTATAGAAATCGCCAAGAGAGGCCAAGAGGAGCCAGAGAGCAGTCAAGATGAGGAACCAGTGGGTTTGGGAAAGAATGAACTCTGGGGAGAAGTTCAGCCGCGGGTCTCGCAATGTCCATACCCGCAGGGCGAAGAGGACGGCCCCATTGACCAGCAAGAGGTCTATGGAAACTAAAAGGAGTTTTCTTTCAGATATTCGCAGAGGCAATTGGGGTAATGGCATTTTTGGATTACCCGATGAGTTGACCGAAGACTCGCTATAGGTCCAAGATTTCCAGCAGAGGCAGTTCCCATGCTGCCGGTTCACGGGCGTAGGAGCCCACCCTCCTTAAATTATTAGTTTTGGCTCTCTGGGATTTTGCGTGGCGAGACCCTAGATAACCCTG
>CAZGKH010000066.1:0-13134 GCA_964525665.1 uncultured Anaerolineae bacterium
CCCGTCGAAGACCTCGTGACTCTTGAACCAGCACGCTGTCCAAGTAGTAGGAATGGATGTGACGCTGACCTGCTTTTCTCAAACCGGCAACACCCGTCAGGTTGCCACGGCTATGGCCGGCGCATTTCGGGAGAGGGGGGCGCGCGGCAAGAACAATCTCTCTGAAGAAAGCGACTCCTGAAGACGCGACCAGGGGCGACTTGCTGGGTGTGGGAACCGCTTGTCTCTCCAGCCAGGCGCCCACGCCCAGCAAAGAGTTTCTGCGCGCCTTGCCGCCACTGGCTGGCCATCTAGCGTTTGTCTTTGCCACATCGAGCGGAGCGCCTGGCAGGGTTCTGTACGAAAGGAAGGATAACAATGACGTCCATCTTGGTGATTGGCGCCGGCATAGGTGGTATCGCCATCGCTGCCCGGTTGGCGCGGCATGGCTACCAAGTCACTGTAGCAGAAAAAGGCAAGCAGGCGGGCGGGCGTTGTGACCGTCTGATCAAAGATGGGCATCACTTTGATACCGGCCCCACGTTGTTTCTGATGCCCGAAATCTATGCCCAAACCTTCACTGACCTGGGCGAGCGCATAGAAGACTACCTAGACCTGCGTCGTATCGTTCCCAACTACGACGTTCACTTCGACGAGGGCTTCACCCTGACCATGACTCCCGACCTGAACGCGATGCAGGCGCAACTGGAGGCCATCGAGCCTGGCAGCTTCGGCAGCTTTTTGCGCTACCTTAACGAGGGACATCGTCACTACGAGCTTGCCTTAACTCATTTGATAGGGCGCAACTTTCGCAACCTGTGGGAGTTCTGCAATTTCAAGAATCTGGTGCTGCTTTTCAGGCTCAAGCTGCTGACCAAGCATTACGGTCACATTGGGAAGTACTTCGACCATGACCAACTGAAAGCCGCTTTCACTTTTCAAGACATGTACCTGAGTCTTAGCCCCTACGAGGCGCCAGCCATTTTCTCGCTGCTGCCTTATGCCGAATTGAGCGGCGGCGTCTGGTTCCCCATGGGGGGCATGGTCAGCGTGGTTGATGCGCTGACTAGCATCGGCGAGAAATGGGGAATCCACTTCATGTACAACGCTCCCGTCGAGCAGATCAACGTGGATGGGAGTCAGGTTACTGGCGTCACTCTGGCCGATGGTCGGCAGATACGGGCTGATATTGTGGTCGCTAATGCCGACCTACCCTACGTTTACCGCCACCTTCTGCCCGACGATGGCACGGCTGACCGTCTGGGGCGCAAAAGGTACACCTGCTCGACAGTGACGTTCTACTGGGGTGTTGACAAGCAGTACCCCCAGTTGAGAGTGCACAACAATTTCCTGAGCGGCGACTACCGTGGAAGCTTCGACCGCATCTTCAGAGACCTCACCCTGCCCGATGAGCCGAGCTTCTATCTGCATGCGCCAGTGCGCGTGGACCCTTCGCTGGCTCCCGAGGGACAAGACACGCTGATGGTGGTCGTTCCGTTGGGCCACATCAATGACGCTGCCCCCCAGGACTGGGCTGCTATCCAGAAACGGGCTCGTCAAGCCGTGCTGCAGCGTCTGGCAGGGATCGGTATCTCCGATCTGGAGAAGCACATCAAGTTCGAGGTGAGCTACACTCCACCTTACTGGCAGAGCCGCTACAATCTGATCAAAGGCGCTACCCTGGGCCTGGCTCACAACTTGACACAAATGGGCTACCTGCGCCCGCACAATCGCCATGCCCGTTACCGCAACCTGTACTTCGTAGGAGCCAGTACCCACCCTGGCAGCGGCGTGGCCACCGTGCTCATTTCCGCCCGTCTCACCACCGAACGCATCTTACAGGACGCCGGCATCCCTCTGGAGGTGAGTTGATGTTCCGCTTCAAACGATTCGCTCTGATCATCCTCGTTTCACTGGCCTTTGCCCCTGTGCGTCCAGCAACGGCTGATAGCAGCTTGCCCATTCCCCAAGAGAAGGTTCCAGAAAGCATCCTCACCGTTCGTCTGGCTTGTGATCCAGACGGGGTACAAGATAGCGGCGCGATATACCGCGTATGCATGCCGATTTTCCCGCCCTGGAACGGTGACTTGGTGGTGTTTGCCCACGGCTACGTTTCGCCCACGGAGCCGGTGGGCATCCCCGAAAACCAGATGACCCTACCGGGCGGCATAACCCTGGCCAGCATCGCCAATTCCCTGGGCTATGCCTTCGCCACCACCAGCTACAGTGTCAACGGCCTGGCAGTGCTTGAGGGAGTCGCTGACCTGGTGGACCTGGTGGACGTCTTCACTGCCGAGAAAGGTGCGCCCGACAAGGTCTACCTGATCGGCGGTTCGGAAGGGGGGCTGATCACCGCCCTGGCCGTGGAGCAGCAGCCAGATGTCTTCGACGGCGGGCTGGCCATGTGTGGGCCGTATGGCGATTTCGGCCGTCAGATCAACTACTTCGGGGACTTCCGAGTGGTGTTTGACTACCTCTTCCCTGGCCTGATGCCCGGCAACCCCACTGACATCCCCGACTGGCTCCTGGAAGGGTGGGATGCATACTACGAGACGACCATCAAACCGGAGATCGAAGACCCGGCCAACGCCAGCCTGGTTGGCCAGCTTCTGAGCGTCACCGATGCTGCCTATGACGCCGAAGACGCCAGTACAAAGGAGGCCACCATTCAGAGCCTTCTCTGGTACAACGCCTTCTCCACCAACGATGGTCTGGACAAGCTGGGCGGTCAGCCTTTCGATAACCAGGATCGGGTCTACAGCGGCTCCGACGACGACGTCCAGCTCAACCAGGGAGTGCAGCGTTTCAGCGCGGATCAGGTTGCCCTCGACGAGATAGCCGCCAACTACCAAACCACCGGCCACCTCAGCGTGCCCCTGGTCACTCAGCACACCACCGGCGATCCGCTCATTCCCTACTGGCACACCACCCTCTATCGCGGCAAAACCATCGCCGCCGACAACATCTCCCTCCACGAACACTTTGAAGCTGACCGCTATGGCCATTGCAACTTCACAGTCACCGAGGTGCTCAACACCGTCTACCGTTTGGTGGACATGGTGAATGACCCACCCCCGTACCAGCCGGTGAAGCGGTCGTTTTTGCCGTTGGTTATGGCTGTACCGTGATCTCGTGGGTACGAGACCCAGTTCAAGTGAGGAAAGCCACCCGCCTTAATCGTGGTGGCTTTTTGTATTGCCAAAGTAGGTGAAATCTGATATACTTACCATGCTGGCAGCCAAAACAAGCGGGGAGGTTGAGGACATGAGCGTGAGAAAAAGTGAAATCATCATCGTTGGGATAGCACTACTCTCCTTTGCCATTGGCATCTATTACTACCCCCAGATGCCGCAGGAGATGGCCTCACATTGGAACGCTAGGGGACAGGTGGATGACCATATTTCGAAATTCTGGGGGGTGTTCTTGATACCCTTTACTCTTGTCGGGCTGGCCTTGCTTTTCATGGCCATTCCCAGAGTAGATCCATTGAGGGAGAACATCGAGAAATTCAGAAGGTATTACGATGGATTTGTGATCCTGTTCATGATTTTCATGATCGGCGTCTACTTACAGACCCTTCTGTGGAATGTTGGGATCGAAATAAGCCCCAATGCATTTCTTCCCGTCGCTGCGGGGATCATGTTTATCGGGGCCGGCATCCTTATCGAGAATACGAGGCGAAACTGGTTCATTGGCATCAGGACTCCCTGGACGTTGAGTAGTGACAGGGTGTGGGACAAAACCCATAGAATGGGTGGGAAGCTGTTCAAGATCGTTGGGGTGATTTCCATTGTTGGGATACTATTCCAGAGCTATGCGGTCTACTTCGTCCTCATTCCAGGGATTCTAGTTGCTGTTTATACGGTCGTTTATTCCTACTTCGAATACAAGAAGGATAATGTGGAAAATGGTAGGAAGGTGAAGGAATTGATCAATGGAAAAACCGACAATCTTCCTCTACGTTAATGGTTCCCCACACCAAATCGAGGTCGGCCCCAAGACCACCCTGCTTGAGGTGCTGCGGGATGAGCTGCATCTCATGGGGACCAAGAATGGCTGCGGTCAGGGCCACTGCGGGGCGTGCACGGTCATTGTGGATGACAAGGCTGTTAGTCCTGTAGGTCCTAACTACAGGGCGGTGCGCTCGTGCATCTACAAGGCCAGCCGCGCCGATGGGGCGCGCGTGGAAACAATCGAAGGGCTGGAGAAGGATGGGGTGTTGCATCCGCTGCAGAAGGCTTTCGTCGAGCACGGGGCGGTGCAGTGCGGCTTCTGCACGCCGGGGATGATCATGGCCGCCAAAGCTCTGCTCGATGCTCATCCCCATCCCACCGACGAGGAAATCAAGAAAGCGCTCAAGCGCAACCTCTGCCGCTGCACGGGCTACACTCGAATCATCCAGGCCATTCAGGGAGCAGCGGAGGGGCAGTCGCCGCAGCTTCCGGAGACGGAGAATCCTCTGGTCGCTGTTGGCTGTCCCGTTCCTCGCCCTGATGCCAGAGCCAAGGTCACGGGCCAGGCGACTTTTGCCGCTGATCTCTACCCCGATGGGATGCTGCACGCCAAGGTACTGCGCAGCAAGTATCCCCACGCGCGCATCCTGCGGGTGGACACCAGCAGAGCCAAAGCCTTGCCCGGCGTGGTCGCCGTCCTAACCGCCGAAGACGTACCCGGCGCTAAGGATCACGGCGTCGTCCGCCCCGATTGGCCGGTGCTGGCCTACGATAAAGTGCGCTACGTGGGCGACGCCATTGCCCTGGTCGCCGCCGAGACGGAGGGGATAGCCGAGGAGGCGCTGGAACTGATCGAGGTGGAATATGAACCTCTGCCACTAGTGACTTCGCCTCAGCAGGCTCTGGCCCCTGACGCTCCCTTGGTCCACGATGGCGGCAACCTCCTCAAGCGCATCCAGGTGCGCAAAGGCGATGTGGAGAAGGGCTTCGCTGAAGCGGATGTCGTCGTTGAGAGGGAGTACCGGACGCCCAGCCTGGATCACGCCTTCCTGGAGCCTGAGGCGGGCGTGGCCGAGATTGACGAGGAAGGTAAGATCACTGTCCACGTAGGTTCCCAAATCCCCTTCGCCGACCGCCGCCAGATCGCAGCCAGCCTGGCTATCCCTGAGGAGAAGGTGCGGGTGAAGGCCACTCAGGTGGGCGGGGCCTTTGGCGGCAAAGAGGACATCTCCGTTCAGATCCACGTGGCCCTCCTGGCCCAGGCCACCGGCCGCCCGGTGAAGCTGGTGTTCACCCGTCAGGAATCGCTGATCGTCCACCCTAAGCGCCACGCCACCACCATCCGCCTGAAGACGGGGGCCACCAGGGATGGCAGGCTCACTGCCGTCCAAGCCGAGATCTACGGCGACGCCGGAGCCTACGCCAGTTTGAGCGAGCACGTGATGACCCGCGCCGCCACTCACGCCACCGGCCCCTACGATGTGCCCAACGTCGAGATAGACTGCTACGCTGCCTACACCAACAACGTCCCCGCCGGAGCCTTCCGTGGCTTCGGTGTGCCCCAGTCGGCCTTCGCCGTGGAGAGCCAGATGGACATCCTGGCAGAGGAGCTTGGTCTCTCATCCTTTGACATAAGGCGGAAGAACGTTCTACGGATAGGATCCGCCACAGCCACCGGCCAGGTACTCAGGGAAAGTGTGGGACTGCTGGAAACTATCAGCAGAGTGGAAAAGGAAATGGAGGCGCGTCAAGCGTCAAACGTCAAGCGTCAAACGTTAAACTCAAAACTCAAAACTCACAACTCACAACTCGAAACTCGAAACTCGAAACTCAAAAGGGCTTGGGGCATCGCCTGCGCCTACAAGAACGTTGGCCTGGGCGGCGGCGCGCCCGACTGCGCTGGCGCCGAGGTGGAGCTTGGCGACGACGGGCGGGCCGTAGTGCGAGCCGGGGCGGCTGAGGTGGGGCAGGGTTTAGTGGGCGTGTTGGCCCTGCTGGCGGCTGAAGAGCTGGGACTTCCCTATGATTCGGTGGAGGTGCTGGTAGCCGACACGGACCAGACCCTTGACGGTGGCGCTACCACTGCCTCGCGCCAAAGCTTCATCACCGGCAACGCGGTGCGCTTGGCCGCTCGGAAGGTTAAGGAGGCTTTGGCTCAGGCTGCCTCCGAGGAATTGGACGCTCCGCCCGACGATTTGGTTTTCAAGGACGGACGAATTCACGCTGGTGAGAAGTCCATCTTGTTAGCTGAGGCCGTTGCCTTAGCGAAAGGGGAGGGGCGCGAAGTGCGAGCCTCGGTCGTTTACGAGGCTCCCAAGACCGTTCCCCTGGGTGAGGTTGGAGACATGCATTTTGCCTATGGCTACGCTACCCAGGCCGCCCTGGTGGAGGTGGACATAAACACCGGCCAAGTGAAGGTACTCAAGGTCATTGCTGCCCACGATGTGGGGAGGGCGCTTAACCCTCTGGCCGTGGCTGGCCAGATCGAGGGCGGGGTGGTGATGGGCCTGGGCATTGCTTTGCAGGAGGAGTTCGTGATGGAGGAGGGTGTTCCCAAGAGTACTTCCTTGGCCAAGTACAGAATACCCTCCGTTGAGCGTACCCCGGAGATCGTGCCCATTATCGTGGAAGACAAATTGGCCGAAGGTCCCTATGGAGCCAAGGGGATAGGGGAGATCCCCTCCATTCCTACGGCGCCAGCCATCATCAATGCCATTTACAATGCCGCTGGGGTCCGTCTCTACAGCCTGCCGGCGACGTCGAAGAAAGTCCTGGCGGCTTTAGAACACGGATGGGCAGGATTTACGGATTCTTTCTCAGCTTGAGGAACTTGATCCGCTAATCCTGCCCATCCGTTGTTCTCACAATCCTCACAAACCTCCGCTTGCCCACCTGAAGGATCGCTTCTCCATCTGGCATCACCATTTCTTCGATGCTCTCCACTTTGCTCCCATCCAGCCGCACTCCGCCCTGGACGACGAGGCGGCGGGCCTGGCTCTTGCTTGGGGCCAGGCCGACCTCTACTAGCAAGTCTACGATGTTCTGGGGTGTGGTCAGCTTGTGAATGGGCATATTTTCGGGCAGCTCTCTTTTCTGGAAGACCTGCCTAAAGTGGGCCTCAGCGCGGGTTGCGGCCTCAGCATCGTGGTAGATGGTGACGATGTCTTGGGCTAACATCATTTTGGCGTTCATGGGATGCAGGCTCCCACTGGCTATCTTCTGCTCAATGTCGGCTATCTGGGCCGGCTCGAAGCTGGAGAGAAGGTCGAAGTAGTTGCGCATGGCCTGATCGGGGATGCTCATCACCTTGCCATACATTTCTTCCGGCGGCTCGTTCACGCCAATGTAATTGCCCAGGCTCTGGCCCATACGTTGGTGGCCGTCGGTGCCCACCAGGATGGGCAGCGTCAGGCAGATCTGGGGGCGCTGCCCCAGGGCTTCCTGGAGTTTGCGGCCGGCCATCAGGTTGAATAGTTGCTCCGTCCCACCAATCTGCACGTCCGTCTCCAGAGCCGCGGCATCATAGGCCTGCATCAGCGCGTAGAAGAATTCGTGTAGCCAGATGGGGTCGCCCTTGGCGTGGCGCTTGGCGAAGCTCTCGCGGGCCAGGAATTGCTGCACGGTGAAATGCGAAGCCAGCCTGATTAGGTCGGCGAAGGTCAGCGGCGCCAGCCAGTCGGCGTTGTGGCGCACCTCGGTCTTGTCGGGATCCAGGATCTTGAAGGCCTGGGCTGCATAGCCCTTTGTCTTCTCGGCTACCTGCTCAGGCGTCTGTTGAGGGCGGGCGCTGTCTCTGCCGGTGGGATCGCCGATGAGGGCGGTGAAGTTGCCGATGAGGAAGATGGCCTGGTGGTCTAATTCTTGGAACTGGCGCAGCTTTCGCATGGGCACGGTGTGTCCTAGGGTTAACTGAGCCGTCGTGGGGTCGAAGCCGCAATAGACGCGCAGTGGTCTCCCTTCGTGTTGAGCTTCTTGCAATCGCTCTCGTAATTCCCTTTCCATCACTTGCGTGATCTGGTCGTCGCCGAAATCCACGCCTCGCATAAGGATGGCCATCTGTTCGTCTATGGGTTTCATGTTCGCACTCCTTTGATAGTTTTGTTCTCCTCTCCTTCACTTATTATACCACAAAACGCCGAAGATGTGTATTTGCTCGACAGTGGATAACGTGGTATAATTGTACGCAGTCTTGATGGAGGTAACACAAGTTGCTCACCTATCTGTACATTATCCAGATCATCCTCTCTGCGACTCTAATTGCGGCTGTCTTGCTGCAGACCAAGGGATCGGGCCTAGGCGGTATGTTTGGCGGCCAGGGCGCGGTATACACTAGCCGTCGTGGGGTGGAAAAGACCATCTTCAATGTCACCATTGGCCTATCCGTCGCTTTCTTTGTCTTTGCTACGCTCATAGTCATCCTGGCAGGATGAGCAGACGGATGATGTCATTGCGAGCGAAGCGAAGCAATCCCCACCCCGCGAATTGGGGATTGCTTCGGCACAAAAACCGTGCCTCTAAGAAACAAGTCTCGATGGGCGAAGGCACTGTCCTGTACGGCCAGTACAGGGTCTCCGACCGAACTCCCTCCGCCTCGGTCAGAGACCTCGGCGATCAAAAGAGCGGTGGGGGTTGCTTCGGCACAAAAACCGTGCCTCGCAATGACGGTCGAGATAGAGAAGGGACGTGAGGCTTGAGCAAGTACTTTCGCTGGCAGGTCGTCATTACCCTTCTGGGGATAGCTTTGCTGGGCTCTCTGCTGGCCTATTTGACCTTTACCTTCGTTACGGTCATTGTCCCCGGTACCGGCGGTACCTACGTGGAGGGCCTGGCTGGCGACTCGCAATACATAAATCCCATCCTCTGCCAGTATAACCAGGTGGATCGGGACCTTTGTTCTCTCATCTTCAATGGCCTTACCAAGCTGGATGAGAAGGGGGAGGTTGTTCCCGATCTGGCCGAAAGATGGGAAGCGGACGATAATTGTCTCTCTTACATCTTTCATCTGCGGCGCGACGTTCTTTGGCACGATGGGGTACCCTTCAGCGCCGACGATGTGATCTTCACCGTCCAAGCAATGCAAGACCCCGGTTATCAGGGGGCTCCCTATCTGGCCGAGCTTTGGCGGAGCGTGGAGATCGTAAAAGTAGATTCCTACACCGTCCAGTTCATCCTCAAGCAACCCTACGCCCCATTCCTGTACTACACCACCATTGGCATCCTGCCGGCCCACCTACTGGCCGAGGTCCCCGCCGAGTTGCTGCCCAGCGATCCGTTCAACCGCCATCCCATCGGCACGGGCCTCTTCAAGGTGGAGGAGGTCAATGCTGAGCACGCTCTTCTTGAGGCAAACCCCCTTTTTTACGACTCTAAGCCCTATTTGAACAAAATCGAGTTTCGATTCTATCTCGATCATGAGAGCGTCCTCAGAGCCTATGAGCGAGGCGAGGTTCAGGGCATCAGCCGCGTTCTTGCGAAGGATTTGCCAAAAGCGGTTGAGGCTAATTCAGAGTTGCAGCTTTTCTCGGCTCGGCTGCCAGGCTACACCCTCATTTTCTTGAATCTGGAAGACCCCGCGCTGCCGTTCTTTCAGGAAAAACTGGTCAGGCAAGCTTTGCTCTACGCCATTGACCGCCAGGGACTTGTGGATCGAGTGTTGGGAGGGCAGGGTCTGGTGGCTCATAGTCCCATCTTGCCGGGGACATGGGCTTATGCCAATGGCATTGCTGAGTACGAGCACAGTTATGAGCGCGCCAAAGATTTGCTGAATGAGGCTGGTTGGCTTGTTCCCACCGGGGAGGGTAGCGAGAGCGTCAGGGAGAAAGCGGAGGCGAAATTGGCCTTCACCTTGCTAACCGATGAAGATCCCCTGCACGTGGAGCTGGCCAGAGAGATTGTCCGCCAATGGAAGGCAATTGGCGTGAAAGCCACCCTTCGAACGGTAGGCTCGGGGTTGGTGAGTGAGTACCTCGTTCCTCGGGAGTTCGAAGCCCTTCTGATTGACCTGGAACTGCACGGCGATCCCGACCCCTATCCCCTCTGGCACTCGACTCAGGCGACCAGGGAGGGACAGAACTATGCCGGGTTCGTCAGCTATGAGGTTGATACGCTTCTCGAGGATGCGCGATGTACAGACGATTCCAGGGGGCGCGCCGAGTTGTATCGGCGCTTCCAGGATATCTTTGCAGACGAAGTGCCATCGTTGCTTCTCTATTATCCAATCTACACCTACGCCGTGGACGAAAAAGTCAAGGGCGTTCAATTGGGGTCTATGGGCGACCCCAGCCATCGTTTTCGCAACGTCACTGAATGGTACATCGTAACAAAAAGGGTCATCGTCGGCCAAGCTCAGTAGATCCAATTTTGCTCGGCCTGGATCCCTTCGGCAAGCTCAGGACAAGCGCCAGATCCAGGCCAGGCTGAACGCTAGCTTGACAAATAGGCCAAATCATGGTACATTATTGCTGATTCCACGGGAGAACGCCGAAGTGGCGGAACAGGCAGACGCGCTGCGTTCAGGGCGCAGTGGGCATTAGCCCATGTGGGTTCAAATCCCACCTTCGGCACTGAGATAGTATCTGGTAGGGTTTGTGGCGCCGCTGAACGATTGGTGCGGGAGACGACGATGGCTACTGCGAAGAAGCGCTCTAGTGTATCGGTGGCCCAATTCCTGGCTCTCATAGTGGTTACCATCGCGCTCTCTTTGGTGGTGGATTTTGGACGCAAAGTAGCACCCTACCGCCGCCTGCAGCTCGAAGAGACTCGGCTGGATCAGGCCATAGAGTACGAGGAGGCCAGGCAGGATTATCTGAAGCGGCTCAAAGGGTATGTCCAGACGGCCGCGTTTGTGGGTGAGTGGGCTCGGACGGAATGGAAGATGGTGAAGCCCGGAGAGACGGCTGTTGTCCCCATGTTTTCGAAAGCCTCTATCACTCCTCAAGCTCGACCGAGGGAGGGGGGCCTCTCTAGTGAGGGGGCCCACTGGAGAGAGTGGTGGGGGATCTTTTTCGGCGGTAGCTGAAATCGGCGTCCAGTGAGTTCGTTTCTCACTTGACTAAAAATTGTTCGGGTAGTATAATATGCTTGCGATGCGGGGTAGAGCAGTGGTAGCTCGTCGGGCTCATAACCCGGAGGTCGTTGGTTCAAATCCAACCCCCGCTACCTGGTTGGCGAATGGCAGATAGCTTGTGGCACTTCCTGGAGAAGGCTCAAGCTATCTGCCATCAGCTATCAGCCATAAGCCAACTGGCGGCGTAGCTCAGATGGCAGAGCAAACGGCTCATAATCGTTGGGTCACTGGTTCAAGTCCAGTCGCCGCCACCAAAAAGCCCCTCCAACCGGGAGGGGCTTTTACATTTCTCAATTCCTCGTTATCCCTAGTACCAATAGAAACCACGAGTGTCGCTCGTTGGGCTAATCTCAACGCCCTCGGGCGTCCCGTCTGGGCCAGTGCCTGTCTGGCGCATTACGGTCAAATCCCAGTGGATGAGGCGAGGGTTGGCGTTGGACGGGGGGTATAGGTCGGTTGTCGCTCGCCAGCTCGTGGTCTTGGTCCAGACGCTAGGTGGCTGGGCGGCGCCTTCGGCCTCATAACGCAGCCTCAGGACGTACCACTCGTCTTCGGCCAAGATGCCCACCGAAACCCAGTTGAGGACAATGACCGCGTCTATCCCCTGGAAAACCTGGCCATCGGCGGGGACGAGCAGGGCTGGGGCTGGGTAGGTAAACGCCGATGTGGTGGGGGTAGGCGTGGACTGAGGCGTAGCCGAGGGAGTGGAGGTCGGTGTTGGCGTCGGCGTCGGCGTCGGCGTCGGCATCGGCGTCGGCGTAGATGTCGGTTCTGGCGTAGGTGTCAGTTCTGCCGTAGATGTAGGCTCTGACAGGGGGGCCGCTGTTGGCTGTGGCGGTGTGGACGTCGCCGTCGGAGTGGGCGGGCCTGTAGATATGATCAGTTCCTGACCAAGCTGGATGAGCGCAGGGTCTGTGATACCGTTGGCCATCATGAGAGCCTCGACTGTGGTTCCGAATAGAGTGGCAATGAAGTACAGACTATCGCCGGGCTGAACTACGTAAGTGATCACCCCGCTCTGGGAGATCCTGGCCATTTCAGGCAAGATCCCGCCTATAGGCCCTGGAGAGGGGATGATCAGCTTCTGTCCGATGCTCAGGATGGCGGATGCGCTCAGGTTGTTGGCTTCCAAGATGGCCTCCACCGTGACGCCATACCTGTCTGCTATTGAGGAAAGGGTATCGCCCCGGATCACGCTGTAGATGATTGGGGTTGGTGCAGGGGTTCTGGTAGGGGTCGGCGTCGAGGTGGTCGTGGGTGTGGTCGTGGGGGTAGCCGTAGAGGTGGAGGTATGTGTAGAGGTAGCAGTGGACGTTAGCGTCGGTGTTGGTGTTAGTGTTGGTGTCGGTGTCGGGGTGTTCGTGGGCGTGGCCGTAGAGGTGGTCGTAGGAGGGGAAGTAGGTGTAGGAGTAGAAGTGGATGTAGATGTGGCAGTGTGAGTGGAAGTAGGGGTAGCTGTTGACGTGGTTATGGCCGTTGGTGTCACGGTCGAGGTTAGGACCACGCTTGTTGCCTCTGGATTGCGCTGAAACCATAACACCAACACGGCCACCAAGCCCATCAGTATGATGGCGGCCAGAAATGCTGCTGGAATGAAGGCCGGAATCGAAAACCGTCTTTTGGGCTTGGGCCTGGTGAGAGGCGCACCGCATATCAGGCACTCTCTGGCGCTCAGGGAAACCCTGGCCCCACAGGTTGGGCAGAATCTTCTCTCCTCCGCCATCCTAGCCCGCTTTCATCCTCAGTGTATTCAAGAAAGCATCTCCATTTTGCTCAGGTAGGTTCCCATGGCCCCCCTGCACTCTTGCCAGACCCCCGCCGTGGAAGCGAAATAGCCCTCTAGCACTGGCGCTTCAGGCTGGTGCGGTCGGGGATCCTAGCTCAGGCCCAGCTCGTCGGCGATGCCCTGCATGGCCGAGAGGACTGTGGCTATGTGCTCGTTTAGCTCCACCCCCAGGTCGGCCGCCCCCGCCGCAATCGCCTCCCGATGTACTCCCCGGGCGAATGCCTTGTCCTTCCATTTCTTCTTGATGGATTTGATCTTCACGTCCATGATGCTCTTGGAAGGCCGCACCAGGGCTACGGCCACAATGAGTCCCGTTAGCTCGTCCACGGCGTAAAGGGCCTTGTCCATCA
>CAZGKH010000067.1:0-6909 GCA_964525665.1 uncultured Anaerolineae bacterium
GACCGGTCCTAACACCCAAAGCGTCGCTTCACAATGGACCCCTCACACCACCGGCTCCCTCCCCCTGGCACTGGCATAGTCCAGCGAAGCCACCATGATAGCGATGGCCCAAACTGCCGAGCCGGCCTCCTCATACATGAGCAAGCGAATCCATTACTGCGGCAGGAAGTCGATATGGTGCCCATGCGCACGTTGATGTCCCATTGCATCATTCAAGGAGTGCGGGTGATCTCACATCTGGGCGACGGCATTTCATACCATCCAAAAACATCTTCTTTGAATTGCGCTCTTACCTCGCCCCCCATCTCGCTGGCCCTGCAATAATCCCAAACCTTATCCAAGTATTCGCGTGCTCCTCCCAGCACGTAGTCCTTTGCACTCTGGAGTTGGGATGGACAAGGCTTATCTTGGAATGCATGATAATCACATTCCTCAGCACTAACCGTCAGAGCATTCCAGGTGGTCATTACTTCAAAGTCGCCAACGAATGCATAGAGCTTGTCAATGAAGGCGACCAACTCCACAGACTTGTCTCTGATCTTCCACACATCGTCGGAGATACCCCTCTTGAGCTGTTTTCTAAATGAGGCATCCTTCTTCTCGATAGCCGCCCAGATCCAAGCTCCATCATCATGAAGGTACTTGTACATCTCATCTGCCACATATTCCTGAGCGGGGTTGAGTTCAGAGGGGAATTGCTCCTCCTGCAGCCTGTAATAGTCTAGTTCGATGTCCCGACAGGTATCTGCCGCCTCACTCCTACTATCTGTCGCCGCCACTTGATCTACATCAAACTGGAATTTCTTGATGTAGTTGACCAACTTACAAGCATACTCTCCGATAGGCTCAACGTCAGATTTCGGCGACTGTGCTGGAGGCGTCGGTGTTGATCCATTGCAAGCAACGACGGCCAGCAAAAGGAAGCTGGATAGAAGCAATGAGACGGTCTTTGTCATTGGCCCAGTTGTCCTTCCGGATGACTCATCAGGCAAAGACGGATCAAGCACAGTGTTTCCCATAACTATATTATAACATAATATTGCGGATATTCAATAGGGAAAATCCTGAATTTGACTTACGAAAATCCTTAATGTGGACTTCCGAAAAACCTTAATCTTCATGAGGAAATGTAAGGAAAACCCTAATCCGAACTTCCGAAAATCCTCGAATCAACTTCCGAAAAACCTTAACCATGGCTTACGATCTCTACAAAGCAGCTTTGGAATAGGAGTGAGATGCTCATAGATAGCCAAAGAAAAGGGGCTGTCCCAAACCCAGGACAGCCCCCTGCTTTTGAATCAACATTTGCCAACCCAGCCCACCACCTAGATAATCCGTTCCCTCACCTTAGCACTGGCAAAGTCCAGCGTAGCCACCACGATGGCGATGGCGATCATCTGCACGCTGGCGTCGCGATACTTGAGCAGGTTCAGGTTCTGCTGCACCAGGAAACCAATGCCTCCCCCACCGCCGAAGCCGATGATGGTGGACATGCGCACGTTGATGTCCCAACGATAGATGGTGAAGGCGATGTAGGGCGGCACGATCTGGGGGATGACGGCGTAGGCGATGGTCTGCAAGCGGTTGGCGCCGGTGGCGGTCACCGCTTCGATGGGACCAGCCAGGATGTTTTCTACTTGCTCCGAGTAGAGCTTGCCCAAACCGGCGATGGTGTGCAACGCCAGCGCCATCACCCCGGCAAAGGGACCAATACCCACCCATACGGCAAAGGCCACCACCATGATCAGCGGCTCAATGGATCGTAAGGCATTTAGAATGGTGCGGGTGATATTGTAGACAATTGTCCCGGTGGGTACGGGCCGCTGCACGTCAACGATGAGGCTGACCACGAGCATGATCACGCCCACCACCACGGCCGGCACAGCAACAAATCCGAAGGGGTTCTCGACCTTGTAGAGCCAGGCAACGACGGCCACCACGATGGCCGCCAGCAGCGCGCCAGCCAAAGTTGCTACCACCGCTGTAAACACTTTGGCCACAGTCGGTTTGGCCGTACGCAGGAAGCGGCCAGAGAGTGAAGAGGCCAATGAATTCGAGATGGAAAGCCCGATCAGCCCGCCCAGCAGCGGCAAAAAGGTCACAACCAAATCGGCGAGGATAAAGACGAAATTCCCCAGAAAACCGAAGGTCCCCAACTCCGCCTGCAACCACCCTCCCAGCTTCATACCTAACGTCGCCAGCAGGCCCAGCAACAGAACGACGAGGGACACGGCCAGCAAGCCCAGTCCTCCTCGTCGCCAGGCAGCAAACCGTCCCTGATAATCGCGAGAAAGCAATCTGATGACCAGCCACACAACAACTGCACTGGCTACTAGCAAGGCCACGCCCAGGGCTACATTCTGTGTCAGGCCATCCACCAAGCCCATCAACCAGCCAAACAGGCTTAGGCCAAGCGCCCCGCCCAAAGGGGCAACCAGTAGGCCAGCCATTATGCTACCAAAAGGACTGACCATGTTGCTCATTAGATTGCGGGCAGCCAAGAAGCTGATGGGAATGGCCAGGGCCGTGCCTATGGTAGTAGCAATGAGTGCCAGGAAAACGGTTTCGATGATTTTGCCAATGGTGTCCTTCAGCGTATTGCTGGGTTGAGGCAAGCCCGAGCGAATCTTGGTCACCGCTCGCACGATCTGCGGCTTATCGGAGGGACGGTCGTCTCTCATCTCAGCCACGTAGGTGAATTGCCCCTGTGAGTCAGTCTTGAAGGCGTCATCGGCCAGGCGCAGTTCTACCTGGTCGTGGATAGTGGCCGCCTCTGGGATGAAGTAGAGAAACACCGTCTCGTCCGGCTCAAAGTTGTAGCCATTGACGGTCACTTCTCCCCCTAGCTCCACGCAATTGGGCGTCAGTTCAATGTAGCGCCCCGACGTGTCCACCGGCGGCAATACCGCCTGATCGTCACAGGGCATCATGACCGGCGCGTCTACCTCCAGGCGCTCCTCCTCGTATTCGAACAGACGAGGCCGAACCAAGCCACGGATGATGTTGACTAACTGGGTCTGGCGTCGCTCTTCTCTGGGTTTTTCCAGGTCAACCTTGGTGACTTGAAAACCGTAGGCATAGACAACAACGATAGCTACCACGGTGAGAAAAGTAGCAAGAGAACGCCGAACTGGTCTGGGATTTCGATTTTGGGTCATATTTGCTATCCTATGCGTTCGGCTTCTTGGCCGTAGATCTCTCTGAACCGCTCATCGTCAATCTCGTGAGGCAAGCCATCGAAGACCAGTTGGCCATCGTTCAGGGCAATGGCTCTGTCAGCGTATTGCTGCACCAGGTCCAGGAAATGCAGGCTGCAAATCACGGTGATCCCATCTTCCTGGTTTAGCCGTTTCAGGATTTTCATGATGCTATGAGCCAGCACGGGGTCCAGGCTGGCCACCGGTTCGTCGGCCAGCATAAGTTCGGGGTCCTGCATCAAGGCTCGGGCGATTCCCACCCGTTGCTGCTGCCCGCCGCTCAGCTCGTCGGCTCGATTATGGGCCTTGTCGGCGATGTCCACTCGCTCCAGGTTGGCCATCGCTTTGCTGACATCTTCTTTGGGGAAGTAGTTGACGAGACTCCAGAGGGGATTGACGTAGCCCAAGCGTCCCGACAGGACATTGGTAAGGACGCTGGAGCGAGTCACCAGGTTGAACTGCTGGAAGATCATGCCAATCTTGCGGCGGACCAAACGCAAATCCTCCTGCGGGGCAGCCGTGATATCCACGCCGTCCAAGATCACCTGGCCGGCTGTCGGTTCAACCAGGCGGTTGATGCACCGCAACAGGGTGCTTTTGCCGGAACCGCTCAGCCCAATCACCGCCGTGAACCCACCTTCCAGCGCGTCGAAGGTCACCCGATCCAGCGCCAGCACTTCGTTGTCGTAAATCTTGGTTAGATTCTTGACCTCAAGCAAGTTGCCCTCCTAAAGGGGCAGGGTTTCCCTGCCCAAGGGGCGAGATAACCTCGCCCCTACTTTTTGAAGATTGGGCGGGGATGTTATCCCCGCCCAATTCGTAACTCTGCTGCCGCTTGTTGAGGAGCTATCCGCCGAAGATGTCTTCCTCGGTGTAGCCCAGGCCTTGCATCAGCCTGCGAATGACGTCATAAGCGGAGTCGCTGATCGGATCCATACCGGTCCAGTTGTAGAAGTCGGAGGAGCAGATGGATTCCTCACAGGCGTCAGTCGCCATGAAGGCGATCAGCGCATCAACGATCCGCCCCTTGAGCGCGTCCGGGAAATCGGGCGAGAAGCTCATGGTGTCATTGGGAATGGGGTCGGTCAGCATCATGACCCGCGTTTCCTTGTACATATCGGGGGCGGTCTCCAGCGTGGAGGAGCGGGCGTCGAGCACACGCACGTCACCAGCATAGGCCTTGCCCGCATCATTCAAGGCGACTTCCATGGGATCATAGGGCTCGGGGTTGTCGCCGGGCTGCCACTTGGGATCGGTGAGCGGCGGGCTGAAGTAGGTGGTGGCGAAGTCAACCTCGCCGTTGTACAGGGCCAAAGCCGCCTGCTGGTGTCCACCTGCTTCGACGATCTCGCCGGGCTCGATGCCGGCTTCCTGGAACATGACCGAGGGGAACAGATACCCGGAGGTGGATCCCAGATCAGGGATGGCCCATTTCTTGCCGGCCAGGTCATCTATGGTCGCGTAGTCGCTGTCGCGCGGTACCAGGAACTGTGCCCAGTAGACGGACCAGCCATAGCGCACCGCGGCTCCACCGACCTCGACGCCACACTTCTGACTGGCGAGGGCGTAGCCCAGAGCCGGGATAAAGCCGATGGTGTCCTCGGGTGATGCGCACATGGACTCGATGGTGGCCGCGTAGCTGGTGGGCACGCTGACCTCGAACTCGAGGCCGGTGGCATCGGTCAGAGCCTTGGCCATGATCTCGCCGCCAGAGACGATCTCGCCCACGTCCACCGAGGGCACGAACAACACCTGTATCGGGCGCTCCGCGCTCCCCAGCTCACCTTCCGCCGGAGCCGCAACGGGAATGACGACCTTCCAGCCGGGGTGGATCAAGCTTGGGTTGTCAATTTGGGCAAAACTGGAATCCTCAGCGTGCTTGGCGTTGGTAGCGTCTACAATGGCCCAGTAGGCCGGGCCGTTGCCCAAGTACTTCTCCGCCAGAGTCCAGAGGTTGTCTCCCAGCTTCACCGTGTAGGTCTGCTCCTGCGCCTGCGGCGCGGCATAAGCCACGCTCAGTCCAAGAGATAGCAGCAGGACTACGGTGAGCAACATCAGTAATATCTTTTTCATTTCACTCTCTCCTATATTTTGGGATTTTTGGCGACCCGCACTCAACGCGGATCAAGGTTGGACAAAACAGCCATCTGATACGCTATTGATATACGCCTCACCTCCTTAAGCGCCTGTCACGGTATAAACGATCTTCCTTGGTAAACCGCTTCTATGATACAACAACTTTCCACTTTTGGCAAGTGCCGTAGGCCACGTCTTCGAGTCAACAAAAGTTGCTCACCTCCAGCCGGCTTGGAGTGCCAAATTCAAGTCATATTAATCGAATTCAGTCGAATTCAACTGGTTCAGACGTTGGATTGGCAAGCGGCTTGCTGGCCTCCGGTTACTGGTTCCAAGCCCCCTGGCTGGGCACGTCAACAGTGATCAGAATGGGGTCAATCCGGTTCTGGACGATTTCGACCCCCTCGTGGATCAGCCCCGCCCAAAGGTAGAAGGGATTGCGTGGCGGCTCGTCTAGAATCTGGACAGCGCCAGTGATGGTCACTCTCTGGCCCGGCATGAGGTAATAGAACACATCGTCTCCTTTGACCACCGCCTCCAATTCGTCGTGCTGGCCCAGGGACCAGCGGAAGGGGTAGGGAGAGCCAGGATTCTCCTCGAAACCCAGCCCGAAGCGCCAGGCTCCGTCCGATTGATACCACTTCAGGGTACTGGAGTTCTGATCGCTGGTATAGGTGGTCCCTGGCTCCGGGCCGGTGGTGCGGATGGGGGTATCGCCGTAGTTCTCCACTGTAGCCGTGAAATACAGCGTCCCTCCCAAAGGAATGGTGAGAGAGGTAAAATCTCCTCGTAGGCCCTCGTCAGTAGAATACTCCACTGCTGCGTTGATGATATAGGCTCGGGGCACCCCGCCGTGCTCAATGGTTAAGGCGCTCTGCTCCTCCACTCGCTGACCCACCAGGTCATCGGCGATAGCGATCACGGTGTAGGCGCCATCGGGCGGAGGGGTGGTCCCGTGATCAACACCTCCCTCGTAATCGTACTGATGCAGGCCCACCTCTCCCGGCTCGATCTTCTGCGATACCGTCTCGGGGAGAAAGTATTTCTTGCCCGTCTCATCGAGGAGATAGAGCCGCACTGTGGCCGGTTTGGGGAGGAAGTAATTGATGGTCACGTGGTCGTCAACGCCGTCGCGGTTGGGGCTGAAAACCTGGGGGGAGACGGAGAAGCCCCGCAGCTCAGGAACAGCCGTGTCAGCGTCAACGATGGTCAAGACACCCTCTGATTTCTCGGTGTGGCCATTGTCATCTGTAGCCTCGATGACCCAGTTGTACTGCCCATCGGGCAACATGCGCCTCTTGACTGGCCCCGCCTCGTCTACATCCACCACCCCGCTGAAGAGGGTCCAGTAAGCCTCCACCTGGGCTGAACGTCGCTCCCCTTTTCTATGGTAGTGAGCCTTCCCGGCTTCATCAATCAAATAGATGGACAAGCTGGCGTTGCCGGAGAGTTTATAGAGGATGTTGGCCGCATCGTCGTGCCCGTCGGCGTTGGGTGAGATCACCTCAGGGTAGAACTCCACTTCGGAGAGCAGGGGGCGAGATGAGCACCCCATCATGTTCAGTCCTGCCAAGGTCAGTACAATCACTAATGCTAAGGAGACGTATTTCAAATCAGCGCTACCTCCTCGGTGCTT
>CAZGKH010000067.1:7009-13038 GCA_964525665.1 uncultured Anaerolineae bacterium
CAATCACTAATGCTAAGGAGACGTATTTCAAATCAGCGCTACCTCCTCGGTGCTTTGCTAAAGTAGCTACCCAGCCTACCCTTTCACAACGAATTGGGGGATTCACCGAAGGTTCAGTTACGGTGGATCATCCCAGGACGATTTCGCTGTAAAGTCTTTCAGTGGTCATGCCTGAAGTTTACCAGATTGTGGGCGAATAGTCAAGAACATTCTCATAACTTTACTTTTTCTTCCAGTTGGTATAAAATATGCGCCGAGCTTATGAAGGTAACAAATCCAATGTGGCTCATGGGGCTGACGAACAAGGCATGTTAACCTACAAAGACGCTCTCGACTACATCTACGGTTTCACCGACTACGAGAAGAAAATCTCCTATCTGTACTCGCCTGAGCACTTTGACCTGGCTCGCGTGGAAAAGCTGTTGGCCTTGGTTGATAATCCCCATCGGCACTTTGAGTCCATCCATATTGCCGGGACCAAGGGCAAGGGTTCGGTGGCAGCGATGTGCGAATCTGTGCTGCGAGTGGCTGGCTACAGGACAGGGCTCTACACCTCGCCACACCTGCATACTTTCCGAGAGAGAATCCGAGTTAACGGCCGATTGATGCCCAAAGAAGCGGTGGTCTCTCTCACCGGGGAGTTGCAGCCCTTGGTGAGCCAGATCGAGGGAATCACCACCTTCGAGATCATGACCGCCCTGGCCTTTATCTATTTCGCTGAGCAGGGGGTGGAGTTCGCAGTCTTGGAAGTGGGCATGGGCGGCCGGCTGGATGCCACCAACGTCGTCGCCCCCCTGGTAGCTGTCATCACATCCCTCAGCTACGATCACATTCCCATCCTGGGTGAGACCCTGCCCCAGATCGCGCGGGAGAAGGCGGGCATTGTCAAGCATAAGGCTTGGGTGGTCAGCGCTCCCCAGGCCCCGGCGGCGATGGCTGTTATCGAGGAGGTTTGCAGGGAGAAGCAAGCCAAGCTAACGGTGGTTGGCCGCGACTGGACTTGGGAGGCAGAGGAGGCGAACCTGGGCGGGCAACGGTTTCGGGTTTCGAGTTCCGGGTTTCGGGTTGCGGGTTCTGAGTTTTGGATACCTTTGCTGGGCAGGCATCAACTGGTCAACGCTACCGTCGTTGTCGCTGCTATGGAGCAACTGCGTCAACAGGGAGTCAACATCCCCGAGGCCAGTGTCGAGGAGGGACTGCGGCGGGTTCGCTGGCCGGGGCGGCTGGAGATACTGGGTCGGGAGCCGTGGGTGGTAGTGGACGGGGCGCACAACGGCGACTCGGCCAGGAAGCTGGTTGTGGCGATTGAGGAGCTGTTTCCCCATCGCCGGCTGATCCTGGTCTTCGGCGCCCTGATGGGCCACAGTGTGCCCGATATGCTGGAGGCCCTCCTGCCAGCGGCAGATGAGGTCATCCTCACCCGCGCCAATCGCATCAGAGCCGTCGGCACATCGGATTTGCTCCAGCAGGTACATGCCCGCCACCGACAGGCGGAGACGGCCGAAACGGTAGCCGAAGCAATGGAACGGGCGCTGGCCCTGGCCAATCCTGGCGACCTTATCTGTGCGACTGGGTCTCTGTCTGTGGTGGCAGAAGCTCGAATGGCCTGGGCCGATAGGCAGGGGGTGGGGCTGCCGGAGTGCGATGGTTAGAGGTTAGAGATTGGAGATTGGAAGTTGGAGGGTCGAAGGCGGTATGGGAAGGATAAGGTATGATGAAAGCTATACCATCTCTAAACACCAGACGTAGAACGTCAGACGTCAAGCGTCAAGCTTCTAACCCTTCGTCCATGCTCAGGGCAGGCTTCCAACTTCCAACTTCCAGACTCCAAACGGTCTTCGCGGCCTTGCTGATTAGCTTGGGAATGCTGATTCTCTATCAGACCCTGAACGTGGAGGGGTCGCCCACACCCCTCCTTCCTCCTCCCCAACTTGAGAGGGAAAAAGAGAGGACGAGCGACAACTCGCTGTTGTACAAGGTCAGGATAGTGCTCGGCACGTCCTCCGATTGGACACGGCTCTACATCCGTAGCGGGGAGCGAATCCTTAACGCCACCACTACCATCCTGCAAGGGAATGCCTCGACAACTCGAGTTAAGTGGGACAGTGACGAGCTCTACCTGGAGCAACCTCTGGACGATGCTGTGGCTCAAACGATCAAAGCCCAATATGACTTGGTGGTAACAGGCCTGGATGATGACACTCATTTCTTCTTCGAAAACGAGAAAGGTGATCTGGGCGTTACGACGACGACGTTTTATAACTACAACTCATCGTCCGCTGCCCCCATCGCCTCTTGGTCCAATCTGCTGAACCAACCAGATGATCCGTCCAATCCCTTCTCCTTCTCCATAGCAGACTCCCACCTCACAATAGGTGGGCCACTGCCCCAGTCTCACGTCTTCCCCAGATTGGTTCTGGCCTTCTACTACCCCTGGTATGATCTCGATTCCTGGTCGAGCCCTGTTCTTGAGGATCACCCCCTTATTCCTCACAGTTCTGGCGACACGGAGGCCATCGCCAGGCACGTCAACTGGGCGCAAGAGTATGGTATCAATGGCTTCATCTCCTCCTGGTGGGGCTCAGGAAACTTCCGAGATGAAAACTTCGCCAAACTGCTCGCGGCAGCGGAGGGTACCGATTTCAAAGCCACTATCTACTTCGAGACCCTGGGGGAGCGTTTCCGGACAGTTCAAGATGTCATTCAGCAGTTGGAGTATGTCTTGGATTCATACAGCGATCACCCCAACTTCCTACGCTATCGCGGTAAGCCGGTGATTTTTCTCTACGCCGTTGACCACGTAGCCACAAATCCCGGCCAGACCCCTCTTCAGACCTGGCAGGCCATACTCGATCAAATCCGGGCCGATGGTTACGATGCGGTGTGGCTCGGCCAGACCTTCGACCCGAGCTATCTGAAGGTATTCGACGGCCTGCATGCCTATGGCTTCTATGCCCCAGATATGCCCGAAGTATACTCTTCGCTTTCAGGCCAGGTGAGGACCTATCAATTTCTGCAAGACCAAAACGCTGAGAGGAAGATCTGGGCACCAGCAGCCATGCCGGGCTACGATGATGACCTCCTGGGCCGCCCTGGCTCCTGGCACCTCGACCGGGCCAGCGGCGATACTTATGGCTTCACTTTCCAGGCGGCCATGCAGTCCCAGGCCGACTGGATTGTCATCACCAGCTTCAACGAGTGGTGGGAGCATACTCACATCGAGCCTAGCGATAGCCACGGGTTTACTTATCTTGAGCTGACCAAAGAATGGTCAGATATCTATCTCTCAGGAGCTCCTAAACCCATTCTTCTGCCACTACTCACCAAGAATTATCAATGACCAGACTAACTGACTAAGAACTATCAAACCAAACTGTGGAGGCGTAACTAGATGTCGGAAAACGATATGGATAGACTTCTTGAAGAGGGCGGCTTCTTAGCCATCAGCGGCCGGCGAGCCGAAGGAATTCCCCAAGATATAGAAGAGAATGTAGTTTTTGAGCAAATCAACGAGATTGCCGAGTATCCCTTGCTGCCCCTGCGCGATACAGTCATCTTCCCCCACATGGTTACCCCCCTCTTTGTAGGCCGCGATCACTCTCTGAAGGCTGTGGAGGCGGCAATGGCCACTGAGGGCACTATCATCGTTGCGGCCCAGAAGGATGCGGAGGTAGAAGAGCCAGGCGCGGATGACATCTACACCATCGGCACCGAGATGTCCATCGCTCGCATGTGGCACCTGCCAGATGGCACCACTAACATCTGGGGGCGAGGGATACGAAGGGTTAAAATCCTCGACTTTATACACGTTGACCCTTATGTCAAAGTTCAGGTCAAGAACATAGTAGAGCCCAGTGAGAAGGACCTCTCCACTCAAGCGCTGATCCGCGCGGTGCTGGCTCTGTTCGAAAAGTGTGTGCAGTTGGACCGCAACCTCCCCGAAGATGCCTTTGTGATTGCCATGAACATTGACGAGCCGGGGTGGTTGGCGGATCTGGTGGCCTCTGCTCTCAACATAGATATCGAAAAGCGTCAGGAGATACTGGAGACCGTTCACCCGGGTATCCGCCTGCAGAGATTGAGCATCCTCCTGGCTCAGGAACTAGACGTTCTGGAGTTGGAGGATCGGATCCACTCTCAGGTGCAAGAGGAGGTTGACAAGTCCCAACGCGAGTATTTCCTGCGGCAGCAGATGAAGGCCATCCAGACTGAGCTGGGCGAGATTGACGGTCAGTTCCAAGAGGTCAAGGAACTGAAAGAAAAGCTAGCTGCCGTAGAGATGCCGGAGGAGGTGAGCGAGAAGGCGGAGAAGGAGCTTGGTCGGCTTTCTTCCATGCCCGTCGCCTCTCCTGAGGTGAGCGTTATTCGCACCTATCTCGACTGGTTGATCGAGCTGCCCTGGAGCAATGCCACCGAGGACAACATAGATATTTCGGCCGCGGAAAAGGTGTTGGACGACAGTCACTATGGCCTGGCCAAAGCCAAGGAGCGCATCCTGGAATACATGGCCGTTCGCAAGCTGGCCGCCGACAAGATGCGCAGCCCCATCCTTTGCTTCGTGGGGCCGCCAGGGACAGGCAAGACTTCCCTCGGTAAAGCAATCGCCCAGGCATTGGGGAGGAAGTTCGTGCGGGTGAGCCTGGGCGGCATCCGCGATGAAGCCGAGATCCGGGGTCACCGGCGCACCTATGTAGGAGCCATGCCCGGCCGCATCATCCAAACTATGCGTCGCGCCAGAACCATCAACCCCCTTTTCATGCTGGACGAGATAGACAAAGTGGGCGCTGACTTCCGAGGCGATCCTTCGGCCGCGCTGCTGGAAGTGTTGGATCCTGAGCAAAACCACGCCTTCTCCGATCACTACCTGGACGTGTCCTATGACCTGTCAAAGGTGATGTTCATCACTACGGCCAATATCCTGGCCCCTGTCCCGCCAGCTCTACGCGACCGCATGGAGGTCATTGAGTTCCCTGGCTACATAGAGGAGGAGAAGCTGGAGATCGCCAAGCGGTTTCTGGTCCCCCGGCAGTTGACAGAAAATGGCTTGGACAATAATACAAAGCTCCGCTTCTCAGACGGAGCTTTGCGACAGATCACCCGCGAGTACACCTACGAAGCCGGAGTGCGCAACCTGGAGCGAGAGATTGCTAACATCTGCCGCAAGGTGGCCCGGCGGGTGGCTGATGGCAAGAAAGTCCCTCATCAAGTCACTGCCCAATCGTTGGTCAAGTACCTGGGGCCGCCGCAGTTCACCTATGGCCTGGCCGAGAAGCAGGACGAAGTCGGCGTAGCCATGGGCATCGCCTGGACGGAAGCCGGTGGAGACATCATGCCCGTCGAAGTTACCTTGATGGAGGGCAAGGGCAGTCTAATGCTGACTGGCCAGTTGGGCGAAGTGATGCAGGAATCAGCCCAGGCAGCCCTCTCTTATGCTCGTTCTAACTCCAAGGAGCTGGGCATCAAGGAACAAGACTTCGACAAGCTAGACATCCACATCCACGTGCCGGAGGGCGCTATCCCCAAGGATGGCCCCTCGGCGGGGATAACCATGGCCACGGTCCTCGTTTCGGCTCTGACCAAGCGTCCCGTCCGTCACGACGTGGGCATGACGGGTGAGATCACCCTGCGGGGGCGGGTGCTGCAAATTGGGGGATTCAAAGAGAAAGTGCTGTCTGCTCACCGGGCCGGGCTGAAGACCGTCATCCTGCCGAAGAGAAACAAGAAGGACATGATTGAAATCCCCAGCAAGGTCAAACGGGACCTGGAGTTCGTGTTTGTGGAGCGGATGGAAGAGGTGCTGGAAATAGCCTTACTGCCGGCGCCGGCTCCAGGCAAAGAGGCATGAGGAAAACACCAGAGAGACTGCCCGGCATCTGCGCAGCCGAGAAGTCCCTGAGCCTCCATTGAGAATAATCAACAAATCGCCCTCGTATGGACAGAGGGCGATTTCTTTAGTTTTCGTATCTCGGCATTGGTAACTACTCACCTTATGCTCGCAGCGGACCCTAGTCCGCTGCTCCAACGACGAT
>CAZGKH010000068.1:0-5169 GCA_964525665.1 uncultured Anaerolineae bacterium
CATCAGCCGCGACGGGTTCGCAACGAGTGAGCCGCGAGGGCCGCCGCAGCCGCCGGGGGCATGGAGCAGTTGCGGCTCACCCCCACGCTGCTCCTCTACTCCGAGCCTACCACGCCGCTGCAGCACAGCGAGACGGCCACGGGCAAGCTGCTGTACATGGCCGAGCAAGGCCTGCCCATCGTCCACTCGCCCGCGCCGATGATGGGCGGCTCGGCGCCGGTCACTCTGGCCGGCGGGCTGGCGTTGGGCAACGCAGAGGTGCTCAGTAGCCTGGTGATCCACCAACTCCAGCGGCCGGGCGCTCCCTTCGTCTACGGCAGCGGGCTGCACCACATGGACATGAAGACCACCATCAGTGTCTACGGCGCGCCAGAGTTCCAGTTGGCCCGCGTTGCTGTGGCCGAGATGGGCCGCTTCTACGGCTTGCCCACCTGGGGCTACGCCGGCCACTCCGATAGCTGCGTCATGGACGAGCAAGCGGCGGCCGACGCCGACTTCTCGGTGCTGGTGGCCCTGCTGGCCGGCCACAATCTGGTGCACGACGTCGGCTACCTGGAGGCTGGGCTGACCACTTCGCCGGAGATGATCGCCTTCACCGACGAGGTCATTGCCATGATGCGCCGCTTTGTGGGGGGTTTCTCGCTGGACGCTGAATCGCTGGCGTTGGACGTCATCCACCAGGTGGGACCGGGGGGCGACTTCCTCACCGCCAAGCACACCCTGCGCCACTTCCGCGAGCTGTGGCAGCCGGCGCTGTGGGCTCGGCAGCGGGCCGACGCCTGGAGCGCAGCCGGCGGCAAGCGGCTGGGCGAGCGGCTGCGCGACAAAACCATCAGCCTGATGGAAAGCCATCAACCGGAGCCGCTGCCCGACGCTGTTCGGCAGGAGATGATCTACATGCTAAACGGGCAAGGCCGCCCACTGGGTCAGGGCAAGGCGTAGCAGCACCAGCGCGCTGAGCTCGAGGAAGGTAGCTAAGAGTCCCAGCGACAGGGGGGCAAGAGCATCGCGCCAACTCTCGGCCTTGCCCTCCCGCCGGGTCACGATCAGGACAATCATGGTGTTCACGAGCGTCAGCATGGCCAGCACCCCCAGGATGCTCAGAGCAGCTACAGGGTACAGTAGAAAACTGGCCTGCGTCTGAACGATCCAGACGAGCAGAGCAGCAGGAATCAGAAGATAGCCCAATTCGCGAAAGTTGCGGACCGCTCTCTCGGTGTTAGCCTCCATCCAGAGGAGGAAGCTAAAGAGGGGGTAGACAATTATGCTCAGGGCCAGCCCCTGAAGAACGCCTGTGGTCAAACGCAAAAGGTTATGGGGCTGATAGAGGTGGGGAGCGTTGGGGAAGAGCGCTAGAAAAGAATTGAGGCCATCAATGGCCCATAGAACGATGAAACCGGCCAGGTAAGCCAAGACCTGGCTGGGGGGCAGTCTCTTGCTCCGACACCTCCTCATCACGGTCAGGCCCAGGAGTCCCAGGAGAGCGCCCAAGTAGGTCCCCGAGCAGCGGGCGCAGAGCGGAAGCAAACGCCCATTGATGATGAAAGAATGGCTGGGTATCTGCCCGCAGACCCCCGCGCCAAGTAAGGTGAGGATGTCTAAGAAACCGTGATTTTCCATGTGTTATCCGTTGCCTCGTTACTCTGCTCGCTGAAGGTCTCCTGATCGAAGCGACAAGGGGCTGCGGTCAGGAGACCTGGTCCAACTTCATGCTGGCCCAACCTCATGCTGACTTATTCCTCGTTACTCGTTGCCTCGTTACTCGATTATACAGCCGAATTCAAGTCAGGTCAATTCCGCGTTCAAACCTTAAAATCTCCCCAAAGGCCCTCTTACAGCCTCTCTGAGCTACAAACAAAAGGAATTTTGTAGTATAATATAGGCAGCGTCTGAAAGGAGTGTCTCATGCCCCCCTTTGTTCACCTCCACGTGCATAGCGAATACTCCCTGCTCGATGGCTTGGCTCGGGTGGGACATCTGGTTAACCGGGCCAAGGAGCTTGGCATGCCAGCCCTGGCGATCACCGACCATGGAGCTATGTATGGAGCCATTGAGTTTTACCAGACAGCTAAGAAACAAGGGATAAAGCCCATCATCGGTACCGAGATGTACATTTCCCCCCGCGGCATGACCCAGAGAGACTCCCAGAAAGATAGGAGATCTAACCACATTACCCTTCTGGCTAAAGACAACGTCGGTTATCACAACCTGCTCCAGATAGCCACTGCTGCGCAGCTCGAAGGATTCTATTATAAGCCCCGCGTGGACAAACAGTACCTGGCCGAGCACGTCCAAGGGTTGATCGCCCTCTCAGGCTGTGGCTCAGGGGAGATTCCACGCTTGGTCTTGCAGGGACAATTGGACAAAGCGCGCCAGGTAGCCTCCTGGTACCAAAATGCCTTCGGCCAGGACAACTTCTACCTGGAGATACAGAGGCACGAGGGCATCCCCGAGACGAAACAGACCAGCGAGGGGCTTATTGCCCTATCTAGAGAAATGGGCATCCCTCTCGTGGCCACCAACGATACCCACTATGTGCTGCCCGAGGAGGCCAGGGCCCAGGAGATACTCCTTTGCATCCAGACCAACACCACCATCAACGATCCCAAGCACATGACCATGGGGGGTGAGAGCTTCTATCTCAAAAGCAGCGAGGAAATGGCTGCCCTCTTCCCCGATGCGCCGGAAGCAGTGAGCAACAGCCTGCTCATAGCCGAGAGATGCAACCTGAGCCTGGAGAGGACGGGCTATCACCTGCCGATCTTCGAGGTGCCCGAAGATTACGACGCTGAGAGTTACCTGCGCCACCTCTGCCAGGAAGGTCTGAATAATCGCCATGTCGTCATCACGCCAGAGATCGAAGCTCGCCTCCGGCACGAGCTGGGCATCATTCATCAGATGGGCTTCGACACTTACTTCTTGATCGTCTGGGATCTCGTGCGCCACTCCAAGGATCAGGATATCTGGTGGACCGTGCGTGGTTCCGTAGCTGGCAGCATCGTGGCCTATGCCCTGGGCATTACCAACCTGGATCCACTGAAGCACGGTCTCATCTTCGAGCGGTTCCTAAATCCGGGACGGGTATCAATGCCCGACATTGACCTGGATTTCCCCGACGAGCGCCGCGACGAAATGATGAAGTACACCGTAGAGAAATATGGTCAAGATATGGTGGCCCAAATCATCACCTTCGGCACCATGGGCGCGCGGGCGGCCATCCGCGATGCCGGGCGAGCCCTAGATCTGCCTCTGAACGAGGTAGACATGGTGGCCAAGCTGATTCCCTTTGGACCAAAGGTCAAACTCCAGGATGGCCTGGATAAAGTAGCGGAGCTTCGAAATCTATACGAAAGCAAGGATTATATCAAGAGGCTCATTGACACAGCTAAGAGCTTGGAGGGAGTAGCTCGCCATGCCTCGACTCATGCTGCTGGCGTGGTCATCTCCGACATGCCCTTGACCAACTATACTCCGCTGCATCGCCCATCCAAAGGTGCGGAGGGGAGCCTGGTCGTAACTCAATACCCAATGGACGTCCTGGACGACATTGGCCTTCTAAAGGTAGATTTTCTGGGCCTTGCCACGCTGACCATCATGCGCAAGGCCGTTGATCTCATACACCAGAATCACGGCCTCCAACTGGATTTGACCACCATACCCACCGATGCTCCCATCATCTTCGAGCTACTCTCCAGCGGCAATGTAACTGGCATCTTTCAGGTGGAAAGCCCAGGAATGCGTCGTGTCCTCACCGACATGCAGCCCACGGATTTCGAGGACATCGTGGCGGTACTTGCCCTCTACCGCCCCGGTCCAATGCAATTCATACCCAACTACATCGCCCGCAAGCATGGGCGGGAGGAAGTCACCTACGTCCATCCCAAGCTGGAACCCATCCTGAGGGAAACCTACGGCATCTGTGTCTATCAAGAACAGATAATCCGCATCCTGATCGAGGTGGCCGGTTACTCGGCTGCCGATGCCGACTTGATGCGCCGAGCCGTGGGAAAGAAAAAGGCGAAAGAGATACTCAAGCATCGGAAGATCTTTATCGAAGGTGCAGTTGGGAATGGCGGTATTGAAGCTGATAAGGCAAGGGAGATCTTCGACGCCATTGAGTATTTCTCCAACTACGGATTCAATCGCGCCCATGCGGTCTCCTACGCCGTCATCACCTGTCAGACCGCCTGGCTCAAAGCGAAGTATCCTGTGGAGTACATGGCAGCCCTGCTGAGCGTGGAGCGCAACAATACCGATAAGATTGGCGTCTTCGTCGCCGAATGTCGCAGGATGGGCATCGAGATTCTGCCGCCGGATGTGAACAAGAGCGAGCTGGACTTCACAATAAAAGCAAATGGGGAGAAGAACAAAGCCATCCAGTTTGGTTTAGGAGCAGTGAAGAATGTGGGCGAAGGGCCTGTAGAGGTCATCCTGGCCATCCGAAAGCAAGGAGGCCCCTTCAAGGACATCGAAGATTTCTGCCAGCGGGTTGATTTGCGTCAGGTGAACCGCCGCGCGCTGGAATGTCTTATCAAGGTCGGCGCCTTTGACGCCTTCGGCCAGCGATCCCAACTGTTGGCCATGATTGATCAAATGATGGCTCTCAGCCAGAGCACCCACAAAGCCCAAGAGGTGGGCCAATTGAGCATGTTCGACGCTTCCAGTGGCTTCACAATGGAGAGTTCCATTCCTTTGCCAGACATCCCTCCAGTGCCTCGCAAGGAAATGCTGGGCTGGGAGAAAGAGCTAGTCGGCTTCTACGTCTCCGAGCACCCTTTGCAGCAGGTAGCAGCCAGCTTGGGTGGGGTAGTGAGCACTTCCTGCAGCGAGATTGACGAGGAGATGGCCGGCCAGAAAGTGACTATAGCCGGTGTAGTGGCTTCGATACGCCCTCACATCACTAAGAAGGGTGATCCCATGGCCTTCGTAAACCTTGAGGACTTGCAGGGCAGCGTTGAGGTTGTCGTGTTCCCCAGGACTTACGAGAAGACCCGTGAGCTTTGGCAAGATGACAAGATCCTGATCGTCAAAGGCCGGGTGGACGCAAAGGGCAGAACACCCAAGATAATCTGCGAATCGGTTCAGGATTATTTGCTGACCAGTCAGCCGGTAATTGAAGAGAAGTATCGGCCCAGTAGACCCTTGGGCAAAGCCCTTCGACAAGGCTTC
>CAZGKH010000068.1:5269-13033 GCA_964525665.1 uncultured Anaerolineae bacterium
CGACAGACTCAGCCCAGCGGCTCAGGACACCGCTCAGGGCAGGCGCCGACACTTACATATAGACATCCCCCGCACCGGGGAACGAGGGCAAGACAGCCAACGCCTGGGACAGGTGCACAACCTGTTGCAAAGCTATGAAGGTAGTGATCGCTTTAGCTTGTATCTAGTCAGCGACGGAAGGCGAGTACAGTTAGATTTTCCTAACGCCGCGACTGCTTATTGCCCCGCTCTGGAAGAGGCTCTGGCCAAGATGTTGGGGGCAGGAGCAATGAGGGTAGAGGATCAATGAATCAATGCCCAAGGACCAATGACCACAAGGAGGGTTTTCGATGAAACGAGAAGTCATAGCCACCGATAAGGCTCCGAGAGCGATAGGCCCGTATTCTCAGGCCATACGTGTGGGCCACTTCGTCTTCACCGCCGGCCAGTTGGCCTTTGACCCAGCTACAGGCAAGTTGGTCGAGGGCGGGATCAAGAAGCAGACCCGCCAGGTGCTGCGGAACATCGCTGCCGTCCTGGAGGCAGCCGGCAGTTCGCTGGATAAAGTGGTAAAGACCACGGTGTTCCTCGGGAACATGGGCGACTTCAGAGCCATGAACGAGGTCTATGGCGAGTTCTTTGCCAACGAGCCGCCCGCCCGCTCAACCGTAGAGGCGGGCCTGGCCCTGGGCGCCCTGGTGGAAATAGACGCCATCGCGGCCGTGGGGTAAGGGACAGCTTGGGTCAAGTGTCCAGCCGCCACTCGTTCTGGCAACCACTTGCATCAAATTCAATATGTCCAATGGTGAGGCTCCGTGGTCGCTTGTTAGGACAGCCACGGGCGTCTGCAGTTACCAACTGAGCTGTGCTCAACTGTGTCGCCGGGCTTTCGAAGCAACTGCGGTGGGATCTTAGCCACCCACCAGCCGCCGCCGCTGCCCAAAGGTGTGGCGGAAAGGATTGAGGCGATCCTGCAGGTGGCTGAGGAGCGTGAATGGGAGAGGCAGAACTGAGGCTGAAGCTGGATTCCCGAACTTGTTCGGGGTTCGGTGTATCATTCTCGGGGAGCACGAGGGATGACGAAACGTGAATTCCATCCACCACACATCTACGAGGACAACGCCTGTTACTTTCTTACAGGCAGTATCGTGCATCATCAGTGGCTTATGGACACAGATACCAAGCGTATACTTGTACGAGATGTCCTGAAAGAAGCCATCACGCAGTATGGCATCAGGTTGTATGCCTGGGTCATTCTGGCAGATCACTACCACTTGTTGCTCAAGACCAGCGATGTTGCTCCCATCTACAAGTTCATCAAGCGGTTGCACGGTGACAGTGCCATACAGTTGAACAAGCTGGATAATACGGGCAGGCAAGTCTGGTACCAGTATTGGGATAGATTCCCACGTAACGAGCGCGATTTCTGGGCATATTTCAACTACATCCACCTCAACCCAATCAAACACGGCTACGTGCGCGTCTTGGATGGTGTCTTGGTGGCTGAGGGTAAGCAGATAAGGCTTGCACCCGGCCATGCATTGGATGTGCATCAGTGCCTTGCGCAGTACCTACATTCCAGTTACCATTACTACCTGCGCGAGCACGGTGAGGAGTTTCTGACGGATGCCTGGATGCGTTACCCTATCCCAGATTATCTCGAACACGATGACTTCTGACTGGAGTGATCCTGGAGTCCTGAACTTGTTCAGGGTTGTTGCGCCACACCCCAACAAGTTGGGGACTCCGGCATCTTGGACGAGGAGATAACAATGAAAGCAGTTCGTTTGATCAAGCCAGGGCAGCCCTTGGAGATGCAGGAGGTACCCAGGCCTCCTATCGGCGCGAGGGACGTGTTGGTCAAGGTCAAAGCGGCGGGCATTTGCCGATCAGATATGCACTATCGGGCTGGTGCCTCGCCAGTCCACCCATTGCCCATGACGCTGGGGCATGAGGTGGCGGGCGTGATCAAGGAGGTGGGCCCAGCCGTCAGGAACGTCACGGTTGGCGACCGAGTGTGCCTGCACTACCTGGTAACGTGCGGCGATTGCCGCTACTGTGCCATGGGCAGCGAGCAGTTCTGCCCCACAGGCTCGATGATCGGCAAGTATCAGGACGGCGGCTACGCCGAATACATCGCCGTGCCCTCCCACAACGCCGTCCCTTTGCCCGACGACATCCCTTTCGAGCAGGGCGCCATCATGATGTGCTCGTCGGCCACGTCGTTCCACGCCCTCAACAAGGCGGAGGTGAAGCGAGGCGAGAGCGTAGCAGTGTTCGGCGTGGGCGGGCTGGGCATTTCGGCGGTGCAGGTGGCGCCAGTCTTTGGTGCGCTGGCCGTGTACGCCGTGGACATCAGCGCCGATAAGCTGAAGCTGGCGGAGAGCTATGGCGCTATCCCGGTGAACGCAGGCACTACCGACCCGGTGACGGAGATCAGCGGGCTGACCGGCGGCCAGGGCGTGGACGTGGCCCTGGAGCTGGTCGGTTTGCGGCAGACGATAGAGCAAGCGGTGCACTCACTGGGGGTGTTCGGCAGAGCGGTACTGGTCGGTATCGCCGAACAGCCTTTCCAGCTCCATTCCTACCACGACGTCATCCCGAGGGAAGCCCAGATCATCGGCTGCTCCGACCATCTCCTATCAGAGCTGTTCCTGCTCGTCGAGTTTGCACGTCGGGGCGTGCTGGACCTGTCGTCGGTGATCACCCGCACCGTGCCCCTGGATGTCGAGGCCATCAACGCCGCCCTGGACGACCTGGAGGTCTTCGGCCCCGACGTCCGCACCGTAATCACGCCTCAACATAGACCCTTAGGGTTTTTGAAACCCTAAGGGTCTGCCAGTGGAGAGGATGCCATGTCCGATTTTCTGGGAAGATCGCTGCTAATTGATCTGACCAACCGCGAAGTGGAAGTGGCCAACTCCTCGGAGGAGTTGGCTCACACGTTCCTGGGCGGGCGGGGGGTGAACGTCTGGCAACTCTTGGAGCATGTCGGACCGGGGACCGATCCCCTGGGGCCAGAGAACGTCCTGATCCTCAGTTGCGGGCTGCTTACCGGCACCCGGGCTCCGGCTTCGTCGCGGCTGCACGTCGGCGCCCGCTCTCCGCTGACGGGCCTGCTGGGCAGCTCCAACGTGGGCGGCCACTTCGGGGCCGAGCTGCGAGCGACCGGCTTTCAGAGCGTGATCATCCGCGGCCGCGCCGACAAGCCAGTAGTGCTCTGGCTCCATGATGGCAGGGTCGAGATCAGAGACGCCGATGACCTGTGGGGCCTGGACGCCTGGGCCACTCAGAGCCGTTTGCAGGAGCACCTGGGCGAGCAATCGGAAATCGGAAGTCGAAAACCTGTACTGAGCCCAGCCGAAGTATCGAGAATCCGGGTGATGGCCATTGGGCCGGGCGGGGAGAACGGGGTGCGCTATTCCTGCATCATGACCGACCGAGGCCACGCCGCCGGCCGCACGGGTATGGGCGCCGTCATGGGCTCCAAGAACCTCAAGGCCATCGCTGTGCGCGGCGGGAAAAAGCGCAGCGAGCGGGACGAGAAGGTTCGCACTCTGGTTAAGCAGTACATCAAACAGATACGCAACGCCCCTCGCTACGATACCTTTGCCCGCTACAGCAACAGCGCGTACGTGACCTGGGCCCGCGAGGAGGGGCTGCTCTCCACGCACAACTACCGCCAGACCCAGTTCGAAGGAGCCGACCAGATTGACGGCAGCCAGATCATCAAATACGTCACCCGATCGCGCAGTTGCCACCGCTGCCCGGTGCACTGCAAGGCCGAATTAGAGGTACCCAGCGGCCGCTTCGCCACAGAAGGAGATCGCCCCGACATCGAGCCCATCGTTGCCCTGGGCTCCAAGTGCGGCCTGGACGACGTGGAGGCGCTGCTGTACCTCTACAACCTGGCCGGCCAGTTGGGGATTGACGCCATTTCCACTGGCAGCGTTCTGGCCTTTGCCATGGAGCTATACGAGCGGGGCATCCTGACCAAAGAAGATACCGGCGGGGCGGCCCTCATCTGGGGCAACGCCGAGGCCATGGAGACGACGATGCGCCAGATCGCGCGGCGGGAGCGGCTAGGGGCTGTGCTGGCCGAGGGGGTGCAGCGGGCGGCGCAGCTCATTGGCCGGGGGGCGGAGCAGTACGCCTTCCACAGCAAAGGGCTGGAACTGACCGCCTACGACCCTCGCGGGGCCATGGGTACCGCATTGGGTTACGCCGTCTCCACCCGGGGCGCCGATTTCACCAGCGTCTACGCCATCCCTGAGTACCGCTGGGACGCGGCCCAGGGGCGAGAGGTCTTCGGCAGCGAGGAGGCAGTGGATCGCCTCTCCATCGAAGGCAAGGGCGCGCTGGTCAAGCGCTCCATGATCGTGTCGGCCATCCTGGACTCGCTGGGGATCTGCAAGGTGCCGATACTGTCGGTGGTGGGGGACTTCAGCCTGGAGAACGAGGCAGCGCTGGCCTCGGCCCTCAGCGGCTGGCCGCTCACCGCCGCCGATTTGCTGACCATCGGCGAGCGCATCCTGAACGCCGAGCGACTGTTCAACCTGCGGCACGGCGCCACGCGGGCCGACGACGACCTGCCAGACCGCTTCACCGAAGAGCCGCTCCCCAATGGGCCCACACGAGGCATGACAGTAGCCATCCAGCCCATGGTGCGGGACTTCTACACCGCCATGGGCTGGGATGCCGAGGGGCAGCCCACGCCGGAGAAGCTGCGAGAATTGGGGCTGGAGCAGCATCCTTGACCCTCCAAGATTTCCTCAAAACCTCGGAGATCTTTGACTGATTCGTTTGACAACCACTCCAAATCGTGAAACGATGATGGTGGAGCTTCATTGGTGCTTGACGTTCGCTCTTTTTTGTGGTACACTAAAGCCGGTATCCAGGTGGACAAGGGACTCGTGAATAAATCCGTCAGGAGGCGATTCGGATGAGCATTCAGATATTGGACGAGAAGTTGGTACAACAGATTGAACGCCTGGCCCAACAGGAACAGCGCCAGCAAGTCGAGGTCATCGCCCGAGCCCTACATTTGTATGAGGAAAGGCTCGAGGCGACTGACTCATCGCCCTTCTTGCTGGCCATCGCCGGCCTGGGTAGTTCGGGGCAGGAGGATGTTGCGGAGCACGATGAGGAGATCTTGGCAGCGGAGATAGATCCACGCCGTGGCTGGGGCTTGGAAAGGGATGCGCTGTGAACATCCTGTTGGACACCAGCTTTCTGTTTGCCTTGGCCGACGCCAGCGACCGTAACCACGCACGTGTACTCGATGTGGCTCGCCATGTGACCGCACCTCTGATCCTGCCGTTACCTGTTTTGCCCGAGATCTGTTATCTGCTGGCCTCGCGGTTGGGACATGCGGCGATGCGCCGCTTTCTCCACGAACTGGCCGCCAGTGATACCGTTTTAGAGCCGATGGACAGGGCCAGCACCTCACTTCTGCTGGCCCTTTTCGTTGCTACTCAAGCCGCCCGCTTGCCCCTGGTAGCACAACGACCGTTCATCCCCCAAGTCTGACCATTCCCCACCCACTCCCCTTTGACAAAGCCGCCCATTAGTGATAAAATAGTGGCCGGCAATTAGCGCCTAGCTAATTGCTTATTGCTGAAACAAGGAGGTTAAAGCATGAGCAAACTTACCGAGATTCGCTGGCACGGGCGCGGCGGCCAAGGGGTGGTCACGGCGGGCAAGCTGCTGGCGGAGACAGCCCTGGGGACGGGCCAATACTTCCAGGCTTTCCCCGACTACGGCCCTGAGCGCATGGGGGCACCCATCAAGGCCTACACGCGCCTCAGCCCGGAGCCCATTGACTTGCACTGCCAGGTCGAGGACCCCGACATCGTTCTGGTCCTCGATCCCACTCTGCTGAGCACGGTTCCGGTGACCGAGGGCTTGAAAGAAGACGGCGTGCTCTTGGTGAACACGTCGAAATCCCCGGTCGAGATTCGAGCGGTGACAGGCTTCAAGACTGGCAAGGTGTGTACCGTAGACGCCAGTCACATCTCCATCGAAGAGATGGGCCGCGAGATCACCAACACGCCCATGATTGGCGCCCTGGCCAAAGCCACAGGACTGTTTGAGATAGATGACCTGGTGGCGCAGACCCGTAAGCGGTTTGCCAAGTTGATGATGAGACAAGACATCATTGACGCCAACGAGCGCGCCATGCGCCGGGCAGTGGAAGAGGTACAGGAGGGATAACATGGCTAACAATGGAACCGGCTGGAAAGACATCCCTATCGGGGGAATGATCGTAGAGGCAGGAAACGCCGTCAAGTATCCCACCGGCAACTGGCGAGCCTTCCGCCCCATCTGGGATGAGCCTCGCTGCATTCACTGCCTGCAATGTTGGGTCATGTGTCCCGATTCCAGCATTGTCGTAGACGACGGTAAGATGATAGGCATTGACCTGGTGCACTGTAAGGGCTGCGGCATCTGCGCTGAGGTATGCCCAGATAAGGTCAAATGCATTGACATGGTCGAAGAGGCCCTGGTAGCAGAAACGGAGGCAAAGTAGCCATGAGCGAATTCAAAGCACTGGACGGCAACGCCGCTGTCGCTGAGGCCATGCGGCAAATTGACCCCGACGTGGTGGCGGCCTATCCTATCACGCCTCAGACTTCTACGGTACAGACGTTTGCCAGTTTCGTGGCCGATGGGCTGGTGCAGACCGACTTCGTCACGGTGGAGAGCGAGCACAGCGCCATGAGCGCGTGCGTCGGCGCGTCGGCGGCGGGGGCGCGGGTCATGACGGCCACCGCCTCGGCAGGCATGGCCCTGATGTGGGAGATTCTCTACGTGGCCGCCAGCAACCGCTTACCTATCGCCATGTTGATCGCTAATCGGGCTCTCTCGGCTCCCATCAACATCCATTGCGATCACTCCGACAGCATGGGCGCCCGTGATGCGGGCTGGGTGCACCTCTTTGCCGAAAACGCGCAGGAGAGCTACGACAATGCCTTCCAGGCCCTGCGCATCGCCGAGCACCCCGACGTGCTGTTGCCGGTGATGTTCATGCACGATGGCTTTATAACCAGCCATAGCTATGAGCGGGTGGAGATCTATGACGACGCTGCGGTGAAGGACTTTATCGGCGAGTACAAACCGACCCATCCGCTACTGGATTGGCGCAATCCCGTCACCTACGGCCCGCTGGACTTCTACGACTACTACTTTGAGCACAAACGCCAGCAGGTCGAGGCCATGGAGAACGCCAAGCAGGTCATCATTGACGTGGGCAAAGAGTTCGGCGAAAAGTTTGGCCGCACCTATGGCCTGTTCGAGACCTACAAGCTGGAGGACGCCGACGTCGGCCTGGTGGTGCTGGCTTCCACGGCAGGCACGGCCAAGACTGCGGTGGACAATCTGCGGCAGCAAGGATTCAAGGTGGGTTTGCTCAAGCCCCGCGTCTTCCGACCCTTCCCGGCGGAAGAGTTGGCGGGTGCTCTCCAGCACCTCAAGGCCGTTGCCGTCATGGATCGCTCTATCTCTTTTGGGGCGATGGGCAACGCGGGGCCGCTTTTCCTGGAACTTCTGGCGGCCTTGCAGGTCTATGGCAATGGTCGTATCCCAGTAACAAATTACATCTTTGGCCTGGGGGGGCGCGACATCGTGCCCTCACAGATCGAGACCGCCTTCCATGACGCGCTCAAGATGGCCGACACCGGCCAGCCGGAGCGACTGGTCACCTACCTGGGCGTACGAGAATAATCAGTGTTAACTTAAGGCTCAAAGCCCCGTCCCCGGGCCGCCCCGGGGACGGGGCTCAGAGCT
>CAZGKH010000069.1:0-1281 GCA_964525665.1 uncultured Anaerolineae bacterium
GCCGGATCGCCAGACTCGACGATGACCTTTGGCGTGCTCAAGGCGGCCCAGACCATGGGCGACCGGCAGGCACTGCTGGACGCCGGGCGGCGCGTGATCAGCTTCCACTTGGGGAGTGACGTGGTCAGCGGGCTGAAAAAGCTGAGGGCGTTGCTGTTATGAGCCTTACCTTGCAGTACTGGTTCATGTTGCCCATCGCGGTGCTCATCGCCACCACGGCTATGGCATCGGGTGTGGGCGGCGCGACTTTCTTTTCGCCGTTATTAATTCTGGCGCTGGGACTTCCGCCGGAGATCGCCATTGGCACGGGACTGATCACCGAGGTCTTCGGCTTTGCCAGCGGCCTTTTCGCCTATGCCCGCAAGCGGTTGATTGACTACCGACTGGGCATGACCCTGTTGGTTGCTACCATCCCGCTGGCCCTGCTGGGCACCTGGGCAGCCGGGCGCGTTGAGCCGGACATCCTCAAGGTGGTCTTGGGCGTGGGCCTGTTTGCCGTCGCCCTCAGCTTCCTTCGCACTCCGGAGCACAAAGATGTCGTGCGGATGGATGAGGCCATTCAGCAAGAGTACGGCGGAGAGACGGCCGAGACCAGCCTGATCACGGCGGAGGGCGAGGAGATTCGCTACACCGTCTGCAACCGCACCGAGGGCCGACTGATCGCCGGCATCGGTGGAATGTTTGTGGGCCTGATCTCCACCGGTCTGGGCGAATTGAACAGCTACTTCCTCCTGCGACGCTGTCGGGTGCCTAGCCGGGTTTCGGTGGCGACCAGTGTATTTGTGGTGGCGATCACGGCGCTGATTGCGTCTGTCGGGCACCTGGCGCAGTTCGTACAGAGCGATGTGAGTGCGTTGAACACCGTCCTCAGCCTGATCATCTTTACCGTGCCGGGCGTGATAGTGGGGGGACAACTGGGATCGCAGGTCGCTAGCCGCGTTCCGCAACGCGCCCTCGAGCGCGTCCTTGGCGTCCTGTTCATTCTGGTCGCCGCCTTGACCCTGGGGGAGGTTGTCCTATGATTCGAGCCATGATCTTCGACCTGGACGGCACGCTGGTGCAGACGGAGCGGCTTAAATCTCTGTCATACGCTCGCGCGGCCGTCGAGTTGTGCCCCCGCACTATCACGGAAGAGGAAGTGTTAGAGGCATTTGAGGATGTAGTGGGCCTCCCGCGATGGGAGGTGGCCCAAGCTCTGGTGGAGCGGTTCGATCTGCAGGAGAAAGCCCGCTCCCGGATGGTGGAGTTTGGGGTGAGTGCGCCCTGGCAGGCTTTCGTCCA
>CAZGKH010000069.1:1381-13032 GCA_964525665.1 uncultured Anaerolineae bacterium
CTCAAGCAACAGGCCGCTGAGCAGGCGGTGGAATTTGTGAAATCGCGGATGGTGGTGGGCCTGGGCCACGGCAGTACGGCCATCTTCGCCGTGCGCCGCATCGCCCGCTTGCTGTGCGAGGGCCAACTGCAAGACATCCTCGCGGTGCCCTGCTCGCTCCAAGTCAAAGACGATGTGCAACGGCTAGGAATCCCACTGACCACCCTGGATCAACATCCCGTCGTTGATCTGACCATTGACGGCGCTGACGAGGTAGACCCTGACTTGAACCTGATCAAGGGCGGCGGAGGCGCGTTGTTGCGCGAGAAAATCGTCGCCCAGGCCAGCCGCCGCGAGATCATCGTGGTGGACGAGTCCAAACTGTCGCCCGCGCTGGGCACCCACTGGCCCGTGCCCGTGGAGGTGACCCCCTTCGGCTGGCGCTCGCAGGCCGCTTATCTGGAATCGCTGGGCGCGCAGCCAGTCACGCGCCTCAATAGTGATGGCAGCCTATTCAAGACCGACCAGGGCAACCTGATCATGGATTGCCATTTTGGCCCAATCTCAGATCCAGCCCAACTGGCAGCACGGTTGAACGAGCGCGCCGGCATCGTGGAGCACGGGCTGTTTCTGGGGTTGGCGACGGACTTGATCGTGGCCAGCGGTGAGGGTATTCGACATCTGAAGAGAGGAGAACACAATGGTCGCAGTTGAAGCCTCTATCCTATCCGCCGATTTTGCGCGGCTGGGCCAGCAAGCCCGCGAGGCCGAAGCCGCCGGCGTTGACGCCATCCAGGTGGACGTGATGGACGGGAGCTTTGTCCCCGACATCACCTTTGGGCCAGGCGTGGTGCGCGCGCTGCGTCCGCTGGTGAGCCTGCCGCTGGATGTGCATCTGATGATCGTTGAGCCAGAGCGACATCTGGAAGCTTTTGCAAACGCTGGCGCAGACCGCCTGATCGTGCACCAGGAAACCTGTCCGCATCTCCACCGCACGTTGCAGTCTATCCGCGAGCTTAAGGTCGAGGCGGGGGTGTCAATTAACCCCGGCACGCCCCTGGTTGTTCTGGAGGAAGTGCTGGACTTGGCTGACCTGATCCAGGTGATGACCGTCAACCCCGGCTGGGGAGGGCAGGCATTCATCCATAGTCAACTGGACAAGATTCGCCGCCTCCGCCGCATGCTGGACGAGCGCGGATTGGATGTTCCCATTGGGGTGGACGGCGGGATCAACCCAACCACCGCGCCGCTGGTTGTAAGCGCCGGAGTGAAAATGCTGGTAGCTGGATCGAGCATTTACAACGACCGGGCATCGGTGGCGGAAAACGTGGCAGCCTTGAGAGCGAGTGTGGAGGTTGATAAATGAACCAAGAGAACTCTACTTCCCCTGCATCCATCGTCATCTTCGGTGCATCCGGCGACCTGACCCGGCGCAAACTGGTGCCGGCCTTGCACACCCTGGCCTGTGGGAGACTCCTGCCCCCGGCCACGCGGATCATCGGCGTGGCTCGCACTCCGCTCTCCGACCAGGCCTTTCGCGACCGTCTTCGCGGGGGCGTGGACGACTATGCCCGGATCAAGCTCACGCCGGGCATCTGCGAGCTTTGGGACCGCTTCGCGGAACGCCACTCTTACCTGCCTGGGAGCTATGATGACCCGGCCACCTATCGCCGTCTGGCGGAGCGGCTGGCCCGGCTCGACGCAGAGGACGGCACGCAGGGTAACCGCCTCTTCTATCTGGCCATCCCGCCTGCGCTCTATCCCCTGGTCGTCGAGCAACTGGGCCGGGCCGGGCTAAACCGCAGCAACACAGGGTGGACCCGTATCATCATCGAAAAGCCCTTCGGGCGCGATTTGCAGAGTGCGCGCCAACTCAACCAGCAGGTGCACGCTGTGTTTGACGAGAGCCAGGTCTATCGTATTGACCACTATCTGGGCAAAGACACGGTGCAGAATATCCTGACCTTCCGCTTCGCCAACACCATCTTCGAGCCGGTGTGGAACCGCAACTACGTTGACAACGTACAGATCACTGTGACCGAAAGCGTGGACGTGGGCCATCGCGCTGGTTACTATGATCAGGCCGGCGTGGTGCGCGATATGTTCCAGAACCACATGCTGCAACTGCTTACCCTGATAGCCATGGAGCCGCCAACGGCATTTAGCGCCAAAGCGATGCGTGACGAGAAGGTGAAAGTGCTGAGTGCCACACGGCCTATTGCCCTGGGCGACACGGTTCATGCTCAGTACCAGGGATATTGTCAGACGCCGGGCGTGGCGGCTGATTCGCAAACGCCCACTTATGCCGCGCTCAAGTTGTTCGTGGACAACTGGCGTTGGCAGGGTGTGCCCTTCTACCTACGCTCCGGCAAGGCGCTGGCCGAGAAAGTCACTGAGGTCATCATCGAATTCAAACGCCCGCCGCACGTGATGTTCGATCTGCTGCCGGGCCATGAGTTCAGGCCCAACATCCTCTCGCTGGGCATCCAGCCGGACGAGGGTATCCACTTCAAATTCCAGGCCAAGGTGCCCGGCTCGGCTCAGGAGATGCGTTTGGTGGACATGGCCTTCCACTATCGCCCGACTTTCGGCATAGAGAGGCTGCCCGATGCCTACGAGCGCCTGCTGCTCGACACCTTGCAAGGCGATGCTTCGCTCTTTGCTCGCAGCGACGAGATCGAGTGGGCCTGGCGGCTGATGGATCCTGTCATACACGGCTGGGAGGAGTCGTCAGATGTACCTCTCCTGGCCACCTACGAGCCGGGCAGTTGGGGGCCAACGGAGGCAGATGATTTTATGGCCCGCGATGGCCGCGTGTGGCGCCAGGTGTGCACCTGGTCTGGGGACGAGTGATGGCTGAAATCAAGACCTATCCGGATGCTGATCGCCTGGCCCGTGCAGCGGCGGAGCATTTCGTCACCCTGGCGGCGGAGGCCATGGCCGCCCGCGGACAGTTCGCCGTGGCTCTATCGGGTGGATCAACGCCCCACGCCGCCTACGCCCTGCTGGCGAGCGACGAGTTCGCTGCCCAGGTAGATTGGTCTCGCGTCCACATCTTTTGGGGCGACGAGCGCTGCGTCCCGCCCGATCACCTCGACAGCAACTATCGGATGGCCCGTGAGGCGCTGCTTGACCATGTTCCCCTATCAGCGGACAACGTCCATCGAGTATGCGGCGAGATGGAACCAGAGGCGGCCGCTCACGCCTACGCAGCCGAACTGCGCGCCTTCTTTGGCTCACAATGGCCCGCTTTCGATCTGGTGCTACTGGGGATGGGAAACGACGGACACACTGCTTCCCTCTTTCCCGGCTCAGCCGTCTTGCGCGAAACGGCGCGGCCAGTGGTCGCGGTAACGGCTGAATATCAAGACCGTCCAGCCCACCGGGTGACGCTCACTTTTCCAGCCATCAACGCCGCCCGGCAGGTGGTCTTCTTGGTGGCCGGCGCTGCCAAAGCGGAAACGCTGCAGGCCGTGTTGGAAAGTCAGTCTAACCGTTTCCCGGCGCAACTCATCCGCCCGACATCGGGACAACTCACCTGGCTAGTGGATGCCGCGGCTGCCAGCCACCTGAGGAGACAGGCTTAGTGCAAAACTCCAGTTACTCACTGGGAACCATCACGCTCATAGGTTCGGGGGAAATGTCGCCGACGATGAGCAAGGTACATCGCGCGGTGATGTCCAGGATCGCCGGGCCGGTGCAAGCCGTCTTTCTCGATACACCGGCCGGCTTTGAACTCAACGCCGATGAGATATCGTCCAGGGCTGTCCAGTACTTCAAGCAGCGCTTCAACGTAGATCTGGCCGTTGCCTCGTTCAAAGCGGCGGCCGCGGCCACGCCGGTGGTGATGCAAGACGTCTTGCGCAAGCTCCGGCGGGCCAACTACATCTTTGCCGGTCCCGGCAGCCCGACCTACGTCATCCGGAATTGGCAGGATACGCCGATCTTAGAGGTTATGGCCCGGCGACTGGCCACCGGCGCACACCTCGTTTTTGCCAGCGCAGCGGCCATCGCTATGGGACGCCATGCGCTGCCGGTTTACGAGATCTACAAAGTCGGTGAGGATCCTCACTGGGTGGAGGGGCTGGACCTGCTGGGTCCTTATGGCCTTGAACTGGCCATCGTGACCCACTGGAACAACGCGGAAGGGGGCGCCTTCGATACCCGCTACTGCTTCATGGGTGAGCCCCGGCTGCGACTTCTGGAGAAGAGCCTGCCCGATTCCGCCACCATCCTGGGGATAGACGAGTACACGGCCTGTACCATGGACCTGACCAGCCGCGAGTGTTCGGTCATGGGCATCGGCCAGGTCACCATCCGGCGCCAGGGGCGTGAGGTAACTTATGCTGCTGGTACGGTCTTTGAGCTGGATCAACTCGCAGCGGGGGAAGAGGAGGAGCCAAAGAAGGCAGAGGAGCTAGAGGGGACAAGGGAAGCAGTGAGCAGGTACCTGGGGGACTTTGAGGGGCCGGAGCCTGTGGAGGACGATACGGTGACGGCGGCTCCTTTCGTCGAACTACTCATCGGGGTGAGGACACAGCTCCGCGCCGCCGAGCAATGGGATCTGGCGGACCAGATTCGCCAGCGGCTGTTCGAGATTGGGATCATCTTGGAAGACGGGCCGACGGAGACAACCTGGAGAAGGGCAAACGCAGGCGGCGATGGAACATGAGCTGGCACGGGTGCTGAGTTACTATAACCTGGGCCGATTGAGGGCCGCCCATCGGATCGAGCGCGGCTTTGTCAACGAAAAGTGGACTGTGGAGACGACCTGTGGGCGTTACTTCTTGAAACGCCGCCACCCCGACCTGCGTTGCCCCGACTTCATCCATGCCCAACATGATCTCATAAAGTGGCTTCGGCAAGCAGATTTCCCAGCTCCCATTATCTTGCCCACCCTCAGCGGTGAGACCTTCTTGGCGCTGGGCAGAGAGTTCTACGAGATTCACGAGTACATTGAGGGCGAGCTCTATGATCATAATCGGCCTGAGCATCTGGAAGAGGCTGCCAGGATGCTGGGCCGCTATCATGCCTGCGTGGAGGGCTTTGCGCCTCAGGCTTTCCGTGATCTGGGCGCACTCTACAGCCCGAAGACCCTGAATACCACCTTAGCCCATCTGAGAGCAACTTGGCAGCTTGACCGGCAATCGCGCCTGATGCAGATGCTCCGGGAGTTGGAAGCTCAGGCGGCCGACCTGGCAGCTCACTTGGCCGGACATGAGGCTCTGCCCCATCTGGTCATCCACGGCGACTACTACGCTGCCAATCTGCTGTTCGATGGCGATTGCATCGTCGGCGTCGTAGACTACGACAAAGCCCGTTGGCGGCCGCGCGTCCTCGAGCTGGCCGAGGCGCTGATCTACTTCGCTGCGGAGCGTTCGGGACATTTCAAGCACATTGTTTACTCTGGGACTCTCGACCCTGGCGTGGTCTGTCAGTTTCTTGCAGCGTATTGCAATGAGGCAGTGAGCCTATCAGAAGCGGAGATACAGGCACTGCCGCATTGGATACGTACCATCTGGCTGTGCGCGTCGCTTGACCCTCCGTTGCAGCCACTGATGAGCCTGGAAGCAGCGCCCCAGGCATTGCCTGAGGTGTTGGCCCTCGCTGACTGGGCCCAGGCCCACGCATCGGATATGGTGGAGATTGCGCTTATGGCTCAAAAGGAGCATTTATGATCAAAGCCGTCATTTTTGACTTCGGGCGAGTCATTTCAGCCCAGAAGCCTGCCTCCCTTTTTCGAGACTACGAGGATGAGTTGGGGTTGGCGCCCGGCGCGCTCAATCGCGTCATGTTCGGCAGCGACGCCTGGCAGGAAACGCTGACTGGCCGCAAGACGGCCGACGACTACTGGCGCGAGATCGGCCCCGCGCTGGGGTTGCGCACCCCCGACGAGATTGATGCCTTCCGCCGCCGTTACCACGCCGACGAGGCGATCAACAGCGGTGTGCTCGATCTCATCCGCCGGCTGCATGGCCGTTACAAGCTGGCCGTTCTCTCCAACTCACCGCCGAATCTGGCCCAATGGCTGGCCGATTGGGGGATCCTGAACCTGTTCGACGTCGTCGTCTGCTCCGGAGACGAAGGCGTAGTCAAGCCCGATCCGGCCATCTTTGAGCTGGCGTTGGAGCGGCTGGACGTTGCGCCGGAAGAGGCCGTCTTCATTGATGATTACCCCGGCCATGTCAAAGCCGCCCGTTCACTGGGCCTGTACGCGATTCACTTCACCACGGCTCAGGCGTTGGAAAGCGAACTGGGGGACTTGCTAGTCAAACGTCAATCGTCAAATGTCAAACCTAGCACGCAACACGCAATACGCAATACGACTCGGGAGGTCAAACCATGAACAAACCCGAAATCACCGTCTACGGCGCCTATTGGTGCCCCGATTGCCGCCGCAGCAAGCAGTTCCTGGGGGAGCACCAAATCCCCTACAACTGGGTGGACATCGAGCAGGACAAGGCCGGGGAGCAATACGTGCTCGAAAAGAACAACGGCAAGCGGATCATCCCTACCATCGAGTTCGCCGACGGCTCCATCCTGGTCGAGCCATCCAATGCGGAACTGGCGGCTCAACTGGGCCTCAAGATGACGGCCGAGCGCAGCCACTACGATCTCATCATCGTTGGCGGTGGCCCGGCCGGGCTGACAGCCGGGCTTTACACCGCACGAGAGGGGATTGACACGCTGGTCATTGAGCGCGCCGCACTGGGCGGACAGGCGGCCACGACCCAATGGCTGGACAACGTGCCCGGCTTTGATGAGGGGATAAGCGGGGCGGCGTTTTCCGACCAACTTCGGCATCAGGCAGCCCGCTTTGGGGTAGAGATGCTCCAGGCTCAGGATGTGGTACGGGTACACAGCCACGACAACTATCATTGCGTGACCACCGCCGACGGCAGCGAGTATAGCGCCCGGGCCCTGTTGCTAACCACCGGCAGCCGCTACCGGCGGCTGGGCATCCCCGGCGAGGACAGCTATATCGGTGCCGGGGTCCACTTCTGCGCCACCTGCGATGGGCCCTTTTACAAGGGGCAGCCTGTGGCGGTGGTTGGCGGCGGCAACAGCGCCACCGAAGAGAGCCTGTTTCTGCTCAAGTTTGTGGAGCAGGTGACGCTGCTGGTGCGAGGGGCCCAACTGAAAGCCAGCCAAGTGCTTCAGGAAAAGGTATTGGCTCAGCCGAAGATAGACGTCCACTTCCAGACCGAAGTCATTGAATTCCACGGTAAAGGAGGCAAGCTCAAGTCGGTGACCATCAGGAACAGGCAGACCGGTGAGACAGAAGAGATCCAGCCGGCCGCTGTCTTTGTCTTCATCGGCCAGATCCCCAACACCGACTTCCTGACCGGTGCCGGTGTGCGGACCGACCGCTGGGGGTTCGTCATCACCGGGCACGACTTGACTCACGGGGGTGAGCCGCTGCCCGGCTACGAGGAACGAACTCCCCACTTTCTGGAAACCAGCCTGCCGGGCATTTTCGCCGCTGGTGATGTGCGGGCCGGCAGCACCAAACAGGTCGCCTCGGCCGCGGGCGAGGGGGCCACTGCTGCGCTGCTGATCCGCGAATACCTGAAGACGACTTGACGAGGCGCAACTTGGCAGCTTTTTCGTGGACACAGAGGGGGTGATAGCAGAGAGAGTAAGAACTGATCAGCGGTCCATCATTAGTGAAGCTCTGAGAACGAGTTGAGAAAGGAGGAGTAAAAATGAAGAGACTAGTGTTGCTAGTCAATGTTTTCCTCGTTGCATCCATCTTGCTTTCCGCCTGCGCCCAGCCGACACCGGTGGTAGTTGAGAAAGAGGTGCAGGTCGAAGTCACCACGGTGGTGGAGAAGGTGGTCACTGCCACGCCAGAACCGCTTCCTGAAGGCGCCAAGATGATCTTGCGCGTCGGCACTGGCGACAGCGGTGAGGGCATGAACCCGCATCAGGAGATCATCGCCAAGTTCGAGGGAGAGAACCCCGACATCCTGGTGCAGCTTGAGGCCGTGGCGGGTCGAGACTATTACACCCGCCTGCTGACCCAAATCGCCGCCGGCGATGCGCCCGACATCATGCAGATCGGCGACGACGCCGTTCCCATGTTCGTGGGCAAGGGCGCTTTCATCCCACTGGATGATTTCATCACCGGCGACTATCCGCTGGACACCAGCATCTACCTGCCGGGCGTCCTGGAGCCGGGGCAGTGGGAAGGCAAGCAATGGTTGTTGGCCAAGGATTTCACTCCCCTGGGAGTCTACTACAACAAGATGCTATTTGACGAATATGGCGTGGACTACCCAGCGGACGGCTGGACGTGGGATGACTTCCTGCAGACGGCCCAGGCTCTTACCAAAGACACCGATGGCGACGGCAGAACCGACATCTGGGGTGCGCAACTGACGGCCAACTGGACCACGGGTTTCGAGTACTGGATCGCTGCCGCTGGTGGCCGTCTTATCAGCGAGGACGGCAAAGAGTTCGTCGGCTATATGGACTCGCCGGAGACCATTGAGGCTGTTCAGTTCTTCGCCGACCTTTACAACGTGCACCAGGTCGCCCCACCGCCAGCGGACTTTGCCCTCTGGGCTGGCGGCAACGCCGAGTTCGACAATGGCAAAGCGGCCATGCGCGTGTTCGGCCGCTGGCCTCAGGCCGGCTACAAGACAAACCCCAACGTGGATCTGGGCGTGGTCGGCGTGCCGGCTGGCCAGGAGCGAGCCAACATCCTCTTCTGGGGCGGCTTCGGCATCTTCAGCGGAACGAAACACCCCGAAGCAGCCTGGCGCTTCCTGAAGTTCTACGTTGGCGAAGAGGGTTCCCAGGTGTGGAAGGACTGGGCCATCCCGCCGGTGGCTTCGGTGGCCGAGGAGGCAGGCCTGACCGAGGATCCCATTGAGGGTGTGTGGATCAGCGAGTTGGATCACCTGGCGCCTCGGGCCTACGTCTTCACCCCCTACTGGGGCGAGACCGCCGATCCTGCCCTGCGCAAAGCCCTGGAGACGGTGCTCATTGATCCTGATGCCGATGTAGCGGCGGTGATGCGAGGGGCAGCCCAGGGGGCCCAAACTGCCCTGGACGAGAAGCTGGCGGAGTAGTCAACGAGTAACGAGATGGCGAGTTAACGAGTCAAGCTCGGAGACCCTTGGGGCTTTGGTGAGAAAACCCCAAGGGTCTTAGACTCGCCCCATCCACAAAACAACCGGAGTGTCCAGCATGGCGATACAAACCGAGATCATTGCCCCTCGCAGATGGCGGCAGGGTGCCCTGGCGCGGCGCGAAACCATCGCTTTCTATCTGTGCATCTCCCCCTGGCTGGTGGGCTTCACGCTTTTCGTCCTGGGGCCGATGCTGGCCTCGCTGTTTATCAGCTTCACCCGCTGGGACCTTCTCAGTCCAGCCAAGTTCGTTGGCCTCCAGAACTACCAGAAGATGTTCATCCGCGATCCGCTCTTTTGGCAGTCGCTCAAGGTGACGGCCATCTACACCAGCGCCTACGTTCCTATCGAATTGGTGGGAGGGTTGGTGCTGGCCCTGATCATGAACCAGAAGCTGCGGTTTCTGGGTGTGTTCCGCACCATCTACTACCTGCCCTCGGTGCTGCCCGGCGTGGCCTTTGTTGTCCTCTGGATGTGGATTCTCCATCCCGATGTGGGCCTGGTCAACACTTTGCTTTCCTACGTGGGTATCGAGGGACCGCGTTGGCTGGCCGATCCCGACTGGGCCTTGCCTGCGCTGCTCATTATGAGCCTGTGGGGGCTGGGCCGTAGCATGGTCATCTATCTCGCCAGCCTAAAAGGCATCCCCAAGCACCTCTACGAGGCTGCGGCCATTGACGGGGCGGGCTCGTGGCACTCCTTCTGGAAGATTACCTTGCCCATGCTGACGCCGACCATCTTCTTCAACCTGGTTCTCAGCATCATCAGCACCTTCCAGACCTTCACCAGCGCGTTCGTGGCCACCGACGGCGGCCCGCTGGACGCCACCCTGTTCTACGTCCTCTACCTCTTCCGCCAGGCCTTTCAGTACTTCAACATGGGGTATGCCTCGGCTCTGGCCTGGGTTCTGTTCGTGATCATCTTCGTTTTCACGCTACTCATCGTCCGCTCCTCTGGCCGATGGGTCTACTACGAAGGGGAGAGAAGATGAGCGACGTGGCCGAGCACTTCACCTTCACGCCTGGTCAGAGACCTGGATTCTGGTCGTCGCGCCAGACGCGCCGATGGCTGCAAGCTGTAGTCGGCTACCTGCTGGCGGGGATAGGGGCTGCCTTGTTCCTGCTGCCCCTATTCTGGATGATCTCCTCCTCACTGAAGCCCAATTATCAAGTGTTGGAGTTCCCGCCTCGCTGGATACCCAATCCCATCCAGTGGTCCAACTATCGCGAGGCACTAACCTACGTACCCTTTGGCCGCTACGCCATCAACACCTTCTTCATCGCAGTGATGACCATCGTGGGACACGTGCTGTCCTGCACAGTGGTGGCCTATGGCTTTGCCCGGCTGCGGGCTCCGGGTAAGAATCGCCTTTTCCTGGTGTTGCTGGCCACCATGATGCTGCCCTATCCAGTGACCATGATCCCCCTCTACATTGGGTTCAAGACGTTGGGCTGGGTCAATACGTTCCTGCCGCTGATAGTGCCGGCCTTCTTCGGCAGCCCGTTCTACATCTTCCTGCTGCGCCAGTTCTTCCTGACCCTTCCGCCCGAGTTGGAGGACGCCGCCCGGGTGGACGGGGCCAATATCCTGCAGATCTTATGGCACATCATCCTGCCCATATCGAAGCCGGCCCTGGCTACGGTGGCCATTTTCACCTTTCAGGCAGCCTGGAACGATTTTCTGCCGCCGCTGATCTATCTCCATGATCAGTCGAAGTACACCATCTCTTTGGGTCTCAGTTTCTTCCGCAGCAACTATGACATCCGCTGGAGCTATCTGATGGCGGCCTCCCTGGCCACAATGTTGCCCGTTGTCATTCTTTTCTTCTTGGCCCAGCGGTTGTTCATCGAAGGGATCACGCTGACGGGCATGAAAGGCTAGGAGGTTCATTTGCCATACCGCCGAGGGCGGGGAAACGGAAAGCGCTATGGTTGAACGTTCGAACGAAGAATTGCTGGCCGATCTGCGTGGACCGAGACGCAATCATGCCTTGATTGATCTGCGCACCCTGCTGGTCAAGGGGCTCCGCTACGCTATGGCTGACCGGCTTGCAGTGACGGAGGCGGATCTGGAGGATTTCGCTCAAGAGGCCCTCCTGAAGATACTGGCTGGGCTGGACACCTTCCGGGGCGAGAGCCGCTTTATCACCTGGGCGTAGAAGATCGCCGTACGCGTCGCTTTCACCGATCTGCGCCGCAAGCGCTGGGAGGATGTCTCGCTGCAAGACATGATAGATCGATACGAAGGAGATTTCACGCCAACCGTGCTGACCGATGCGGAGCCGTCCTCTGAGCAGCACGTGACCCAGCAGGCGCTTATGAAGATGGTGCAGCGTATCATCGCCGAGGAGTTGACGGACCTTCAACGTCAGGCCCTGGTTGCGGTGATGATGGGCGGGATGCCCCTGGAAGAGGCGGCGCGGCGGATGGGAACCAACCGAAATGTGCTCTACTGACACGTTGCAGAAGAGGTAAGATTCAGCCATGCCACTGCGTCAGTATAGTAGGACCGGTCCACACTATTCAAAACCCAAAA